>CBDTVF010000567.1:0-1505 GCA_965363775.1 uncultured Gammaproteobacteria bacterium | reverse complement strand
CGGCCGTATAGACCCAGCTGATCTGACCGCTCATCGATATCCCGGAATCATTCACAAAATTACTCCTGTCATCAAACACGATCACCATATCAGCACAAGATCACGGCAGGCAAAAAAAAACCCGACCATCGATTACGATAGCCGGGCTCGGATTTTAGCTATTAATTAAGTACTTTGGTCCAGACCTTGTCGTACATCTTGATGGCCTTGGAATCACAGGTCTCACTAAAATGAACCGGTACGCTCGGATCAACGTTGATTTCCTGCGCTTCGCCCAGTGCCGGGTCAATGTGAGCAGCTATTGCTTTCGCATCCAGCGGTGAGGCATAACGATTGAAGTTGGAGAGCGTAGCACCGTTCTCACCAGCCATCATAAAGTTGAGGAACTTCTCCGCATTTGCCTTGTTGGGTGCACCCTTCGGAACCACCAGGCTATCGAACCAGCCGATGATGCCTTCCTTGGGGTGAATGAACTTGAGCATCGGCACATTGTTCTCGGTACGAGTCTTCATGGAATACCCATCCCATTGACTGCTTACCATAATCTCGCCGCTGGACAGGTTAGCGACCATGGTTTCCGAGTTGTAAATCTTGACGTGCTCTTTCTGCTTGATCAGCAGCGCTTGAACCTGTTTCATTTCCGTGGGGTTTGAATTGCACTGCTCGAAACCGAGGTACATCAGTGCCAGTGGAATAACTTCATCCGGGGTACGGAAAACTTGCACCTTGCCTGAAACCGAAGCATTCGGCTCGAAGAATTCTTTCAGCGAGTCACCAGGACCATCATAACCATCCATGTTGATGGAAAATGACGTGGTGCCCATTTGATAGGGAACACTGTATTCCTGAGTCGGATCCCAGGGTGGACTTTGCCAACGCTTGTCGACGTTCTTATAGTTCGCCATCGACTTCACCGGAATTTTTTCCAGCATGCCTTCTGAGACCATGATGGTGACGAAATTCTGGCTCGGAATGACCACATCGTAACCGGTCGCACCGGACTTCAGCTTGGCCAACAACGTTTCGTTGGAATCGTAAGTATCGACATTGACCTTGATGCCGGTTTCCTTCTCAAACTTGGTGATCAACTCAGGCGGCGTGTAATCCACCCAGTTATACAGATTCAATTCCTCTGCGGACATCGCCGACGAACTGAACAGAGCGGTGACGGCGACGAGTGCTGCTTTTTTCGAAATGCTAGTGAGCATTTATTGTTCCCTCATTTTGTTTGGAGATAAACCAGTAGACCCCGACCAGCGTCAGTGAGACCAGAAACAGGACGGTTGATACTGCATTAATTTCAGGTGAAACACCTAAACGGATCATGCCGTAGATATACAACGGCAGCGTGGTGGAGCCGGCACCGGCAACCATCAACGAAATTATGAAATCATCGATCGAAATAATGAAGGCGAGAATGGCTCCGGCAAAGATACCGGGCTTCAATTGTCGCAGCACGACATACCACAACACCTTGATGTCATTGGCGTAGAGATCGCGCCCGG
>CBDTVF010000566.1:0-1509 GCA_965363775.1 uncultured Gammaproteobacteria bacterium | reverse complement strand
CTCTGAAAAGGCGCGTGAGATTAACACTTTCCCCTTTGTCTTTCAACTGCTTATACCTTCGTTCGGCACGAATTTCCGCACTTGCAGTCAGAAATATCTTGAGCTTTGCATCCGGAAAAATCACAGTTCCCATATCGCGACCATCGGCAACCAACCCTGGAGACTGCCGGAAAAGTCTTTGTCGAGTCACCAATGCAGCCCTTACAGCCGGTATTGCGGCAATTTTGGAGGCCATGACACCGGTTTCTTCAAAGCGAAGCTGATCGGTGACATCTTCTTCGTCCAGTACGGCAATGACATCATGACCAAGGGTTTCAAAACGAATATTCAATTGCGTCACAAGCCGGCCCAATGCAGCTTCATCATCCAGTGATACCTGTGCTTTGAGTACAGCCAGCGCGGTCAAACGGTAAAGCGCCCCGCTGTCGAGAAAATGCCAGCCCAGGTGTTTTGCCAGACGCGTTGTAATCGTGCCTTTACCGGAACCGCCAGGTCCGTCCACCGCTATTACAGAAACTTCGGTATCAATTGTATCCGCTTGGCTCATGCGGGATCCTCATCCCACATATTGGCGCCAAGTTGAGTGATGTCTTTTTTAAAACCGGGATATGAGGTCGCGATGTACTCTGCATCCTCAATCTGTACCCGGGACGATGCAACCAGACCCAACACGGCAAAGGACATGGCACAACGATGATCCCCGGCACTTTCAACCTGCCCTCCGGCAACCTGGCCACCCACAATATCTATGCCATCAGGATATTCTTTGAGTTCCACACCCAGCTTACGCAAACCGGTGGCCATGACCGCCAGGCGATCACTCTCCTTTACTCTCAGCTCTTCTGCTCCGCGTATCCGTGTCGTACCGGATGCCGTAACAGCAAGCGCCATCAATAATGGCAGTTCATCAATCATGTCTGGAATAAGGGATTCCGGCACATCAATCGCCTTGAGACCATCACTGAATTTCAGGCGAACATCGCCGATGGGCTCGGTACTGTGGGAGGATTGATTGATGATGTTGACATCGGCACCCATGGCCTCCAGGCAACGCAGAAAACCGATACGTGTAGGATTCAATCCAACCTGCCTGACGGTCACATCAGAAGCCGGTGTCATGGCAGCTGCAGCCAGCATAAATACGGCAGATGAAATATCACCCGGTACAGCAAAACGGGTTGCTTTTAACCGGGATCCACCATTCACACTAATTGGGGCCGGCAGTTCCACACCAAATAAAGGCAACATGCGTTCCGTGTGATCACGGCTTAAACGGGGTTCCTGCACACGGGTGATGCCACTGGCAAACAGACCGGCAAGCAGCACACAGGATTTTATCTGTGCGCTGGCCACCGGTGAACGGTATTCAATGCTTTTCAAGCCTTCGCAGGCACGAATCGAAAGAGGTGCGGTACCGGCCTGGGAAGCCGTTATGTCTGCGCCCATCAGGGTCAATGGTTTAACGACACGCCCCATGGGCCGGCTGTTCAGTGATTCATCACCACTGAG
>CBDTVF010000565.1:0-1515 GCA_965363775.1 uncultured Gammaproteobacteria bacterium | reverse complement strand
CGCTCAATCAACTCAGCCGAAAAACGCAGCCGGCCATCCTGGTCAAGCTTGCCACCGGCGGCGGTTACCCGCTCGATGACGATATCCGGTGCTTCTGACATGCCCACATCCTGCAATATGCGGCGCACTGCCTGATCTATAACAGGCAGGTCGGCAGGATTCAGCGGTTGATAGCGTCCACCAGGAATACCGCTCAGGCGCGGCGCCTGAGCCCTCTTGGCTGGCTCGGTGGACGGACGACGTCTACGCTTGCGTCGGGGATTGGAGACAGGTTCAGGATCAGACATATGAGGTTTCTGGGATCAATCGAGTGGTAGCAATTTAGTGTACACAAAATATAGTGAGGATAAGGTCATTTCAAGTGTCAGAAAGGTGCCCACAACGGGCGCTTGCGAATCAACGATGAGAGGCCGTTAATTGCCCAACTGAGACACCCGTAGCCAGGAGGTGAGAGGCAATCTTCGACCAATAACGGGGGCTGGAAAAAGCTTTTCTTCGAATTCAAAGTAACTGTCCTAAATCAATTCGAGCAATAAACCGCAATTGTAATATGTCTTTATTGATAGATGGAAAGGCACATTGATATGACGCATCCGAGACTATTTCTAACCCTGCTTCTTACGACTATTATTTTGCTACCAGTATCGGCCGCGGAAGTACTCGTGGACGATTTCAACGGTACAACAATGAATTTCCCCAAATGGTCAGGTTTCGATCCTGCAGATGATATTTCTGAACAATTTATTCGGATTGATGGCGGGAAATTGGTGCTGATGAATGTCAGTGATGGCTCAGGAAATCATTCAACGCGAACATGGTTGACCAGCGTGGATACCTTGCTACGGGCAAATATCTCGGTGATCTCTGTAGAAAACGGGGGCGGTGCGGCGACAGCTAGTATCGAAGGACAGTATTACAACGCAAACTCAGTTGCTCCAACCGATCAGGTCGGCGACGTTGCTGCCATGGTGTTCATCGGCGACAGGGGGCTTGGCGGCCTGGAAGCCTGGTGGGAAATACACGTATCGACGCACCCTGAATTCGAAACCTGGACGGAAACCACTGGAAACATTAATGTGTCCCAGCCCCTGTTAATCGGTAATCCATATGTCGCTAAGATTACATACGATCTTGACAGGGGGTTTACCTTCAGCGTCGGTTTAGATAACAGTGGTCCACGACAGGGCCCGGTAAAAATGGGCCCAGCAGCATTTGCACGACAAAACCTTTCTGCATCAACTCGCTGCTGTGGCATAAACCCGTCAATTCACGCAACATTTGACGATGTCACCGGTTCAGGAGGACCGCTAGATGATTTTTCCGGTGATTTCCTGGATAGAACAATATGGGCAAACCCCAGCGGCGCCCAGGTAATTTCATCAAGAGTTGATCCGGCCGTAACGGGCAAGCTGTTTATGTTTGTGTCCGATGAAAACATCCCGCAAGACGGTAAGGTGACCACTAACCTCGTTTTGAGAGAAAGAAACCCGGATCGTATAGAGGCCTTGATATCGA
>CBDTVF010000564.1:0-1529 GCA_965363775.1 uncultured Gammaproteobacteria bacterium | reverse complement strand
CTTTCATCATGCCACGCAAACAGGCCTTGGAAAGACGGTAAACGGAACGCAGGTTGGTATTAAGAACCGTTTCCCAGTCCTCCTCGCTCATTCTCATCAGCAACTGATCGCGGGTGACACCAGCGTTATTAATTAGTATGGTCGGTGCCGATGCCTGCCGGGTGATCTCACCCAGTGTTGAAGCGATGCCATTGGTGTCATTGACGTCAAGTGCCAAACCACTCAGGCCTTCAACTCCCCGTCCGCTAATGGCGGCCGCACCATTTTCTGAAGTAGCCGTACCAAAAACACGTGCCCCATTGGAAGCCAGCATATCGGCAATGGCTGCGCCGATACCCCTGCTGGCACCGGTGACCAGTGCTACCTGATCCTGTAAAACATTACTCATTAATTATCTCCGCTTTCATTGCTTTGTTCATGCATTCTCAACCCTGCGTACTATTTTCTCTAGTATTTTACCAATGCCGACGCCCAGGTAAATCCACCGCCGAATGCTTCCAGCATCAGCATCTCCCCGCGCTTGATTCTGCCGGAACGTATTGCTTCATCCAGCGCCAGTGGTACGGATGCAGCCGAGGTGTTGCCGTGTTTATCCACGGTAACCACCACCTGGTCCATCGTCATACCCAATTTTTTTGCAGTTGCGGATATGATGCGATAGTTGGCCTGGTGTGGAATTAACCAGTCAATGTCGGATTTTTCCATATTGTTATGCGTAAGTGTCTCGTCAACGATACGGCCCAGGGTTCTTACGGCAACTTTGAATACTTCATTGCCCTTCATTTTCATCAACATGCCACCACGCGGTCCCGGTTTGAAACCCTTGCCTACACCGACATCGACACCCAACAGGTCACTATATCTGCCCGCCGCATGGATATGCGTTGACAGGATACCCGGCTCATCCGAAGCCTCAAGCACCACGGCACCGGCACCATCACCAAACAGTATCGCCGTACCACGGTCATTCCAATCCACCATGGCTGTCAATTTGTCCACACCAACGACCAGCGCCTTTTTAACATCACCGCAGCGCACATACTTGTCTGCCACCGATAAGGCGTACATGAATCCCGAACATGCTGCATTGACATCCATTGCGCCGCAATCAGGCAGACCCAGGCGCGCCTGCAACAGGCATGCCGTGGTGGGGAATATCACATCCGGTGTTGTCGTGCCAACAACCAGCAGACCAATATCATTGGGGTCAATGCCGGCGGCTTCCATTGCCTCAAGAGCAGCCATTTCCGCCATATCGCAACTGGTTTCATTATCGTGTGCAACCCGACGTTCGCAAATACCCGTACGTTCCTGTATCCACTGGTCAGAGGTATCCAGTATCTTTTCCAGATCAGCGTTGGTAACAATTTTTTCCGGTAAATAACTTCCAGTACCAATTATTTTTGAATATTTCAAAGGCCCACCTCGATAGAAAAATCATTGATCATCGATTCAATCAACTGTGGAACCTGACGCTCGGCTTCCACCACCGCCTCCCTGATGGCATGTCCGAGTGCTTCGCGGTCAGC
>CBDTVF010000563.1:0-1531 GCA_965363775.1 uncultured Gammaproteobacteria bacterium | reverse complement strand
AGGACAGAACTAAAGGCCGAACGTCTGCAGAAAGTCATGGCCAGCGCGGGTCTCGGTTCCAGGAGAGCGCTGGAAAAACAGATCAAGAACGGGGCCGTTCGCGTCAACGACGCAATCGCGACAATAGGACAAACGGCTGGTGAGGGTGATCAGATCTTTTTTGATGGCAAAGAATGGAAGGTGGTCGATACCCAGGGTCCACAACGTAGCCTGGTGTACAACAAACCGACCGGGGAAGTAACAACCCGTTCAGATCCTCAGGGTCGACCGACGGTATTTGATAGTTTGCCAGCCATTCAGGGCGCCCGGTGGGTCGCCGTTGGCAGACTCGATATCATGACCAGCGGTCTGTTGCTGATGACCACTGATGGTGAACTGGCCCATGCAATGATGCACCCATCCAACAAGGTTGACCGGGAATATGCCTGCCGAATTTTCGGTGAAGTTGATGCGGATATGCTGGTCAACTTGAGAAAAGGTGTCATGCTGGATGATGGCCCGGCACATTTTAGTGATATTCAGGCGGCAGGTGGTGAAGAGGGCAACCGCTGGTACCACGTGACCCTGCTTGAAGGTCGCAATCGTGAAGTCAGACGGCTATGGGCCTCACAGGGTGTGACCGTCAGTCGCCTCAAACGCGTCCGTTATGGTGCTGTTTTCCTGCCAAAGCGTCTGCGTATGGGTGACTGGTCGGAACTGACAGAAAAGGATCACCAGATATTGAGAGAGGACGTTAGCCTGGGTCCCCTGCCCGTGCAACTTGCCCTGAAACCCGTAAAAGGTCAGCGTGAGTCCGATAAACGTCAACGATACAAAAAAAAGGGATCACATAAAAAACCCACTCGCTACAAGAATGTCGAGCGCTGACCACACTGGAATTATGGAACTCAATCAATTAAAGACCTTATGTCTCAACTATCTGTCAGAAGTGATGGCTGCCGATCCTGCGCATGATGTTTCACATGTCAAACGCGTGGTGCAGAATACCCTTAAGCTGACCGAGACGGAGAATGGAAACGCGGCAGTGACCATACCTGCCGCATGGTTGCATGACTGTGTGTCTGTTGCCAAAGATTCACCATTACGTAAACAGGCTTCGAAACTGGCGGCGGAAGAAGGTATTCGTTTCCTCGAATCAGTGAACTACCCCGCTGACTTGCTGCCAGCTATTTATCACGCTATCGAGGCACACAGTTTTTCGGCGAACCTGGAGACTGAAACCCTGGAAGCCCGCATCGTACAGGATGCCGACCGGCTTGAAGCCGTCGGTGCGATTGGTCTGGCACGTTGTTTTCTGACCGGCGGCAGCATGGGGACGCCACTGTATGATCCGGCAGATCCATTCGCGGAGCACCGCGCACTCGATGACCGCAGTTACACACTGGACCATTTTTATTGCAAACTGCTGGGATTGCAGGACACGATGAAAACCGAAGCCGGTCGTGCTGAGGCCATCAAGCGTACCGATTACCTGAAAGCATTCCTACAGCAACTGGGTACTGAAATAGGACACCCTGCATCGGGTTTGTAA
>CBDTVF010000562.1:0-1580 GCA_965363775.1 uncultured Gammaproteobacteria bacterium | reverse complement strand
GATAAGGTCAGCGTGGTTTGTGATTGAACTTCAGACGTTGGGCGGCACCGTGTTCAATGACCTGATGCCCGTCAAAGGCCAATGCACCGTTGACCCAAACCGCGTCAATACGGCTGCGGAATCTGCGGCCTTCAAATGGTGACCAGCCACAGCGGGAAAGAACTTTTTCGCGGCTGACATCGGTTGTGCCATCCATATCGACCAATACCAGGTCTGCGTGATAGCCCTCGCGGACGAAACCCCGTTCGACGACACTGAAACGTATTGCCGGGTTATGCGTGATACCGCGGACCATTGTATGCAAATCGAGCTTGCCATCGTGTACAAGCTCAAGGGCGGCCACTAATACGTCCTGCACCAGGGGCAGGCCGGACGGGGCGGTCAGGTAGCTTTCGTCGGCCTTTTCTTCGATGGTATGGGGTGCATGATCGGTCGCAATAATATCCAGACGGCCATCACTGATGGCCTTAAACAAGCCGGCCTGGTCTGCTGCACTTTTGATCGCCGGGTTGCATTTGATTGAGTTGCCGTATTCCGCGTATTGTGAATCGTCAAAATGCAGAAAATGAACACAGGCCTCGGCAGTAATGCTTTTACCGGCAATGGGGCCGGGCTCAAACAGATCTAGTTCGCGGGCAGTGGATATGTGTAGCACGTGCAGTTGCGACTGGTACTTGTTCGCCAGTGCGACAGCCAGTTTGGAGGATGCGAGACAGGCCTCGGCGCTGCGAATATTGGCATGCTCAGTGACAGGAATATTCTTCCCGTACCTGGCGGTTGCCTGCTTGATGTTAGCCATGATCATGGGTGTGGATTCGCAATGGGTAGCGATCAATACGGGAGATTCCCGAAAGATCGCAGCCAGCGTTGATTCATCATCAACCAGCATGTTGCCGGTAGATGCACCCATGAAAACTTTCAGACCACAGGTCAGTGACGGATCAAGCGCTTTGATGTTTTCGATATTGTCATTGGTGGCACCGAAGTAAAAACCGAAATTTGCAGCAGAGGTTTCTGCAGCACGGGCATACTTCCATTCCAGTTGCTCTACATTGGTTGTGGCTGGTTTCGAATTAGGCATTTCCATGTAACTGGTCACGCCACCGGCAATCGCAGCACGTGATTCGGAATAAAAATCGCCCTTATGGGTCAAACCCGGTTCACGGAAATGCACCTGATCATCAATCATACCTGGCAGCAGGTGACGACCATTGGCGTCAACAACTTCGGCACCAATGGGTGCTTGTATGTCCGAAGCGATTTTTTCAATTCGGCCATCCTTTAACAGTATATCGGTTTCGGTAATTTTACCTTCGTTTACAAGACGGGCATTACGGATAACGGTGGGTTTGTTCATCGGATTCATGACCTGTCAGTGTGCTGCTGGACCTTAAACACATTGTAGACCTAAAGTTGTACTTGTGCTTTGTGGATTGGAATCGCGGGGGAATTGGTGCCATTGACCCGTGGGAACCACACGTATCCCCGCTCACTATTGTGCGTGACAAATATATGGCAGATTTGTAGGGTGGGTAACTTGTTACCCACGAGTTGATGATCAGGTGAATCCGGTACCCGTG
>CBDTVF010000561.1:0-1585 GCA_965363775.1 uncultured Gammaproteobacteria bacterium | reverse complement strand
GCTGATACCGACATGGTCGATACCGATAAGCTCGACCATATAATCGATATGGTCCACAAAGTCAGCCACGGTGACCTGTTCAACGGTTTCGCCCGCTTGCTCAATTACGTCTCGGGATGCTGCTGTGACGGTTTGCCAATCGGCCATAGCCTGATCTCTTTCGGCGCCAGACAGTGTTTTCCCGGTTTCCCGATCCACCAGATCAATACCCAGCTCTTTGGCTACTTCCTGGTAAATACCATCTTTCACATCTGCAAAAACTCTTGCTTTGGTGCCATTTATGTAGGCTCGAAACGCCGCCGTTTGCACGACACCACCATTTTCTTTCAGCGCCAGTAGTTCTTCATCAGATAAATTGCGGCTGTGGTCATACAGGGTTCTGGCAGAAGAATGGGATGCGATAACAGGTGCTTTTGAAAGTGCTATGGTCTGCAGGTTTGCGGCTTTGGAAGGGTGTGAGATATCGACCATGATGCCCCATTTGTTCATTTCACGAATCACTTGTTTACCCAGCTCACTGACCCCGTTGTGTAACCACAATTGCTCAGCATCTCCGGTATTTGAATCGCTTAGCTGGTTATGACCTTCATGGGCCAGGGACATATAACGAGCGCCGCGTTTGGCAAATTCCTCGACCCGGCCGATGTCTGTGCCCACTGGATAGGCATTTTCGACGCCGATCATGGCGACTTTTTTGCCCTTCTCCAGAATTTGGCGTACTTGTTGAGAGTTTGTAGCGAGTTCAATCTGTTCAGGCGCAAATTCCTGGGTCAGTCGATCAATGGCGTCGAATTTTGCTATCGCAGTGTCATAGGCATCTGCATAACCTTGTTCGGTTAAAGGCCCTTGACCTGTGTATACGACCAGCCAGGAAACATCCATTCCACCTTCGGTCATCTTGGGCAAATTCACCCTGGTGTTCAGACGCATCGTGTAGTTTTTCTGCTTGGAAAAATTTGCGAGCCTGAAATCATGGTGAGTATCCAGGACGATCACTTTTTCATGTATTGCCCTGGCTTTTTCTTCTACTGATTGTTCTTTCTCAGCTACAGGTTCACCACAGGCAACAAGCAGCACGGATAATGTGATTATGACGGTTAAAATTCTATTCATTGGTTTCTCCACTATTCCTCAATCCCAGCTAACGCCAACTCGGGGCACCCGCGGCCGTAAGATCAGCTTCCAACTGCACCAGGTCGTTGCTCAAAAGAACCTTCAGATCAGCCGCGAAAGCTGCAAAGTCCGCCTTTGCAATTTCAAAATCAGATTGTTGTGTTGCGGTGGGCTCGTGGGTTGTACGCCAGGTGTTGGCTGCATTAAATGCGCGACCACCAATGGATGGTGATGATGTCTCCTTCAAACGACCCCGGACCTTGTCCCCTGAAAGCCAGGTCTCAAGTTTGCTTAGCGCTGCACCAAAGGTATCAAGACGGGTAAATAAAGAAGGTGCAGCCAGCGGGGCTCCGACAACCGCTACTTTCATGTGACGCAGCAAGTCCCTGGTTCGGCCAAGTTCTTCCTTTGCATGCGCAATCTCTCTTGATAATGCGGCGGTGGCCTGTTGGTAGCTGGCAACTTCTGCATA
>CBDTVF010000560.1:0-1588 GCA_965363775.1 uncultured Gammaproteobacteria bacterium | reverse complement strand
AAATTGACCACGTGCGTGAACTGATGCGAAACACGGCGCTTGAGTGGTGGAACGCGGCGAATGAAGGCCAGAACGTTCCCGAAGACCAGGTCTTGCTGGATGCCGCGCTGGCAGCGATGGAAGAAGACCGCTCGGACAACCGTAAGGATTTCCTCAAGGTGTTCAGCGACGCGACCAACCGGGCCATCGACTTTGTCGGGGAGCACGACCTGGCAACGTTGCCAAAGAACCACAAGATCATTGTCGATATGTACCCCACGCACCACTCGCATGCCACCATTGGCGGGGTCTACCCGCCTGGACCATTCGACCCCGGGGCCGAGACACTCCTTTACCTGCCATCCATTGCCGATGATGCTCCCGAGGAAGCTAAAGACGGCTTCTACCGCTCATTTAACGATCATTTCAACAACATGATCGTTCCCCACGAACTCTTCCCGGGACATGACATGCAATTCAAGGTGGGGCTGGAATACGCACCCAAAATTCGCACACTGTTCCACAACCAGTATTATTCTGAAGGCTGGGCCAGCCTCAGCGAGATCATCATGTTGAATGCAGGCTGGGCCGACGGCAATAAGCTGACCTACCTGGCTCATCTGAGGAAGCGCCTGGAAAATGCAACACGCGCATATATCAGTGTGATGGTCCACACCAGGGGCTGGAACAAAGAGCAGGTTATGGAATTTGCTTCCACCCGTGGCCAGTTACCACCCCAATTTTCTGAAAACCTGTGGTACCGTGCCTCTGGTCTGTACAACGCATTGCAGCTGACCTCCTATTTTGTCGGTTCTCATGGCATCAAGGAAATTTGGCAGCAGGAGAAGCAACGCCTTGGTGCCAATTTTGTGCAGAAAGACTTTATCGACACGGTACTGCGCGCGGGCTCGGTCTCCATTGACTCATTGAGTGAAATCATCAAGCACCAACAGCCCTAAATCACTTCATCCCGACAACCCCATTGGCGGTCAGATGCTTAATTACATTCGGGTGAATATGGGTAAGTAGCTATACCCTGCTTGGATCGGCAAGGGGGCGCCGGGGCGGTAGAGTTACTAATACCGGGGCTGCATTGGATTTATGTCAGAAAGAATCGGACCAGTTCCGGGAAAGAGTCAAAACTGGCATCCGGCTCACAATCAAGCTTGTCCCCAAACCCATACTTGGCGAACGCACTTTTTATACCCGCATTTTTCGCCACGATCAGGTCAGTGTGGTGATCACCGATCATCCAGGCCCTGGAGGCATCCAGTCCTGATGCTGCAAGGCATTCAAAGACGCCATCTGGCTCAGGCTTGAGGTTTTCCACATCACCTCCGCCAATGACGGAAATAAAGAAGTCATACAGTCCAAAGTGTTTAATGATTAGTCTGCTGGCATCGCCGGGCTTATTGGTCAATAGGGCTAGTTGGTGACCCGCCTGCGACAGCTTTCGAATTCCTTCACGTACACCAGGATAGGTCGTAGTGTGAACAGTAAGGTGTGAATTGTAGTAGGCCCTGTTGATCTGCAGGGCCTCCTCGAATGGCACATCCATACCCCGTAAAGAGCGCTCCACCAGGTCGCGTACACCACTGCCGATATAGCC
>CBDTVF010000559.1:0-1630 GCA_965363775.1 uncultured Gammaproteobacteria bacterium | reverse complement strand
CCATGGATTCGTTCATGTTGTGGAAATCGGTACACCTGTCAATGTGTTTGGCATCACAGTGACACAAGGCGAGTTAATCCATGCCGACCGTCACGGCGCACTGGTGATTCCGCACGACGTGATTCCGCGCCTCAAGGCAGCGATAAATACGGTTTTTGCGAACGAAGCCATCGTTATCGGACCCGCGCGAGAGACGGGTTTCAACATCGACAAGCTCGAAGAGGCCTGGGCCAAGTTCGAAGCGGCGAGGACCTGAGCAAATACGGCGACACCCACACCTCATCATTGATAAAGAGCCTGAACCCCCAGGATTGAACTACGGCATCAATGCGGGTTTCCTGACGTTTAGATTCAGCGCGCTACCAAAGAGCATTCACGCGACGGGCAGATCCACATCCACAAGCACCCGCTTAAGGTTGCTATTGAATTTATAGGGCGGTTTGTAAACACGACTGATTGGTGCATGCTGGTTTTCCCCACACCGCAGGCCGGAATTGGTTGCATAGATTGGCCACATTTTCTGCAGGTCCAGTTCCCCCACTGCCTTGTCATCAATCATCAACGTAACGGAGCCACTGGAAGCACCGGTTTTCTTGATCACATAACCGATAGCGTGTTTGCCAGCGGGTACTTGAACGCGCGACTTGGTGGCGAAGACAAGGTTTCGGTTATAGATGTAGTGGAACTCCATAAAACCATCACGGATAAACAGTTCATAGCCACAACCACTGTCACCGGATGCTAAAATCACGCCGTTCGCGTCATCACTACCGAGCTCCACTTCCGCCATCAGTCTCGAATTGTAGTGATAAATATCTGGCGCATTTAATCGGTAGAGCCGGGTCATTCCAGGATAAAAAACATAGGTTGCACGAGGCGCCGGAGTTACTGCCTTATATAATTTAACCGCGTCATCCTCAAGTGGTAACACATCGTAGCGAATGGCTTCAATTTCCCACAGTTCCTTTAGTTGTGCCAACCGCTGAGGCTCCTGCTTGGCGAGATTGTTGACCTCTGAAAAGTCGACATCGGCGTGGAACAGGTCCCAAACGTCATCTTCAAACCTGTCCCCGGTTTTGTGTCTCGACACGGCCTTCCAACCATTGGACCAAATTGCTCGATCACCAAGGGTTTCAAAATACTGAACATTTTTTGCAGTGGGCATATCTGCATTATCGAAAACATAAGCAAAGCTCGTGCCTTGTATAGGCAGTGGCTCGGCCCCCTTGATCGTTTTCGGCACGGGCATATTGATCATGTTGAGCAGTGTGGGCACAACATCGATCACATGGTGGTATTGGCTACGTATTTCATTGCTGGGGAGTTGACCATTGGGCCAACTCATTATCAGTGGCGTCCGAATTCCACCTTCGTAGGTATCGGCTTTGTACCATTTCAAGGGGGTATTACTGACTTGCGCCCAACCTCGGGAGTATCCACAGTAGGATGCATCGCTGCCCATTAAATCAATATTTGGCAGCTTATCCGCAAATGGCTCACCACCCTGGTAGGCGTCGCTGCGCACGTCGAGGCGGCCCTCAATAGGTCCGGCACCAGGCGCACCGTTATCCGATAATACTAGAATAATAGTATCGTCATACTGGTTTTCAAATTTGAGAAAATAGACAAC
>CBDTVF010000558.1:0-1655 GCA_965363775.1 uncultured Gammaproteobacteria bacterium | reverse complement strand
CAATCAGTTGAGACCATCCATCCGACTAATCTGTCAGCACGGTTTTGACAGCTTTACTGACTCCATCCACAATAATATCCGCCTCACCACGGGTCAGACACAACGGTGGGGCAATTCCGAGGATATCACCCTGGGGCATGGCACGAGCGATCACGCCTTGTTTTAACAACTCAGCAGCAACCTGGGGGCCAACTTTGCCAACCGGGTCATAAAACTTGCGCGCGGCTTTGTCTTTAACAAACTCAACTGCCAGCATCAGACCTTCACCGCGCACCTCACCAACATTGGGGTGACTGCCAATGGTGTCTTGCAGGGACTGTTTGAGATAAGCACCCACTTCACTAGCGTTGTGCACCAAGTCAAGCTCATCAATGACCTTGAGATTGGCGACGCCCGCCGCCGCGGCAATTGGATGGGCAGAGTAGGTCCATCCATGACCGATAGGGCCTAGTTCATCAGTGCCCTGTTCCAGCACTTTCCAGACTTTGTCAGAAACAATGGAACCTGACAGCGGTATATATGCCGACGTCAACCCTTTTGCGATCGTGATGAAATCGGGCTCAATTCCATAATGCGTCGAACCAAACATCGAACCCAGGCGGCCGAACCCCGTCACGACCTCATCGGCAATGAGCAAAATATCGTGTTTTTTCAATACCGGTTGGATGGCCTGCCAGTAACCCTTGGGTGGTGGTACCAGCCCACCCGTTCCCAGCGCCGGTTCCCCAATAAAGGCGGCTATGGTGTCAGCACCCTGGGCAAGAATCAGCTTCTCCAGTTCCGAGGCGCAATAAGCCGAGAAAGCCTCCTCGCTCATATCATCATCTTTGCGATGGTAATAGTAGGGGGCTTCGGTGTGAATCACCTGCGCCATCGGCAAGTCAAATTTCTTGTGGAACAGTTCCAGGCCGGTCAATGATCCGGTCATCAGGCCAGAGCCGTGGTAACCACGCCAGCGGGAAATAATTTTCTTTTTCTGCGGGCGGCCGAGGATATTGTTGTGATACCAGATGAGCTTGATGATGGTCTCATTGGCATCTGAACCGGAGAGCCCGAAATAGACCTTGGACATGTTGTCCGGGGCGCGTTCAAGGATCATTTGAGAAAGCGTAATCGAAGCTTCGGTACCGTGACCCACATAAGCATGGTAATAGGACAGTTTTTGGGCCTGTTCAGCAATGGCATCAATTACCTGCTGGCGACCATAGCCGACATTGACACAATAAAGACCAGCGAAGGCATCCAGCAGGTGGTTGCCCTCCATATCATCGATATAAACACCTTTGCCACCCGTTACTATCCGGTTTGGTACCTCGCCACGTGCGAAGCCGGCCAGGTGGGTTGAGGGGTGAAAAAAATTCTCCCGATCAAGTTTTTGCAGTTGTTCCAGGTGATTCATGGTGTTTTCCTGATTTTGTTTAAGGTAATTCGTTTAACGGTCTATGCAGCTATTATGCATGGTCCCTGCACACATACTTTATATCGGTAAAAGCCTCCATTCCCAGGCGTGCCCCCTCGCGGCCTATGCCGGATTGCTTCATGCCGCCAAATGGAATGGGGGCGCCCGTAACCTTGGTCCGGTTGACAGCGACCATGCCGTATTGCAGGGCTCGTGTTAAGCGATAGACACGCCGGGCATTGCTGGTGTGAACATA
>CBDTVF010000557.1:0-1666 GCA_965363775.1 uncultured Gammaproteobacteria bacterium | reverse complement strand
GGGGTTCTACCACGGGTCCGGTGCGCGAGGCATTGTCGCGTTTACGCCGGCAGGGCAAAGATGTCCGCATGATCGCCATTCGTTTATTGTCTCCCGAACGACCGCAGGAGATGGCGGTGGCACTTGAGGGGGTCAAACGCTTGCTGGTTGTGGAGCAGAGTCACTCAAGGCAGTTTCATCGGTATCTTCGCGCTGCCTATGATTTACCTGCTGAGACCAGGGTATATAACCGGCCTGGTCCATTGCCATTTCGTCCAAATGAAATTATTGATCAACTAGGCAAGTGGGATGTGGAATCATGATGGACAAACCGCTCAATATTGCCATGCAGCCCAAGGACTATAAATCCAGTGTTAAACCGGTCTGGTGTCCGGGCTGCGGTGATTTCGGAGTTCTTGGTTCTATAACCAAGGCTCTTGCCGGTTCGAAGATACAACCTGAAAATGCGGCTATCATTTCCGGTATAGGTTGTTCTTCAAGGATGCCGACCTACCTGAACGCCTATGGTTTCCACGGGGTGCATGGCCGTGCGCTTTCGGTGGCAACGGGGCTCAAGATCGCTCGTCCGGACCTGATAGTGATCGCAACCGGTGGTGACGGTGACGGGTTTTCTATCGGCGGTAATCATTTTTTGCATACCTGCAGGCGTAACCCGGATATCACCTATATTGTCATGGACAATCAGGTTTATGGGATGACCAAAGGCCAGGCGTCACCCACCACCGAACCGAGTTGGCAGAAAGGTAAGCTTACCCCGGACGGCACCGGGGTCAATCCATTCCAACCGCTGGTCATTGCACTCGCCTCGGGGGCAAACTTCATTGCCCGTTGTTCCAGTTCGGATTCAAACGGCACCGCCAGGGTCTTAATGGAAGCCATCAGGCATCCCGGCTTTTCCGTGGTGCAGATACTCAGTCCCTGTGTGACATTCCGACCGGAGCAGCGTGATTGGAAGAAGACACTGATACCAAGTCACAAGGAACCCACATCAGATATTGCAGTGGCGGCGCGTCGGTTGATGACTGACCAGGGTGTGCATACCGGTATTCTTTATATGGGGAACCGGCCTGCGTACCAGCCAAAACGTGGTTCCAGTATTGGAGAAATCGCTGACCTAGAGGAGGAGTTCCGGTTATGAGCGACACAATCAACAAGCCCAAACATACAATCGGCAGCGCCGAAGAGTTGCTGGCTTATTCACTGGCCCTGGAGTCAGAAGCGGTTGAGCGATTCAATGACCTGGCTGACCAGATGGAGATGCACCACAACTACGAGGTTGCAGACCTGTTTCGCAAGCTGGCAAAAATCGAAGGCATACATATAGACAACGTTAGCAAGGCCGCAAAGGGTAAGACTTTACCCAGTTTGATGGTTTGGGAATTCGAGTGGGAAGACGGTGAGTCACCGGAGGGCGGTTCTATGGAAGAAGCACATTACCTGATGCAACCATGGCATGCCATCGAAATGGCCATGAAGGGTGAAAAACGTGCGGTGGCTTTCTTCCGTCATGTGGCGGAAACAACGGACGATGACAAAATTCTGAAGATGGCACTGGAGTTAGCCCAAGAAGAGGAAGAGCACGTGGCATTGCTACAGAAATGGCAAGAGCGCTACCCGAAACCCGAAGAAGGCTGGGATGAAGACCTCGATCCTCCTGCCATGTTGG
>CBDTVF010000556.1:0-1683 GCA_965363775.1 uncultured Gammaproteobacteria bacterium | reverse complement strand
GGGGTCGACTGACCCCGCCGTTGCGGCAGGTAGCCACCCAGGGCTTCACGGCGCGCCTGCATGTATTTGATTTCCTCACTGTCCTCACCCGGATGGTAGTAAGGCAAATCAGCAAGTTCTTCATTGGAGATCGGCACATTAAAGCGGTTGCGGAACAGGCGGATGGATTCCTCATCCATTTTCTTCTGCTGGTGGGAGATATTCAGTGCTTCACCCGAATCTCCCATACCATAGCCTTTGACCGTTTTAGCCAGGACAACCGAAGGCTGACCGGTGTGTTGGGTGGCAGCACTATATGCCGCATAAATCTTGTGGGAGTCGTGACCACCACGATTCAGACGCCAGACATCCTCATCGGACATATTGGAAACCATTTCCAGCAGTTCCGGATAGGCACCAAAAAAGTGCTCACGTGTATACGCACCGCCCTTGGCCTTGTAGTTCTGGTATTCACCATCGACCACTTCTTCCATGCGTTTGCGTAACAGGCCATCCTTATCCTTGGCCAATAACTGATCCCAGCGTGAGCCCCAGATAACCTTGAGTACATTCCAGCCTGCGCCACGGAATACACCTTCGAGTTCCTGGATGATTTTTCCGTTACCACGTACCGGACCATCGAGACGCTGCAGGTTGCAATTGACAACAAATACCAGGTTGTCCAGACCTTCACGGCCCGCAAGGGAAATAGCACCCAGTGATTCGGGCTCATCGGTTTCACCATCACCCAGGTAACACCAGACCTTACGATTTGATGTATCTGCGATACCACGGTTGTGCAGGTACTTGAGAAAACGCGCCTGGTAGATCGCCATGATCGGACCCAGACCCATCGAAACGGTAGGCAACTGCCAGAAATCCGGCATCAACCAGGGATGCGGATAGGAACTTAATCCATGTCCGTCGACTTCCTGACGGAAACTGTCCATTTGTTCAGCGCTGATTCTTCCTTCCAGAAAGGCCCGTGCGTAGATACCTGGTGACGAATGTCCCTGGATGTAGACCAGGTCACCACCACCCTCGTGATCCGGGCCGCGAAAGAAATGATTGAAACCGACATCGTACAGGGAAGCCGCCGAAGCAAAGCTGGCAATATGACCGCCCAGTTCCCCGCCACGTTTGCCGGCGCGCAATACCATGGCCAGTGCATTCCAGCGTGTTAACGACCGGATACGTCTTTCGAGTTCATAATCGCCGGGCAATTTTGCGCCCTGGTCGGGTGGAATCGTGTTGATATAAGCGGTGGTCGCGTCGTATGGCAGGTGACCACCCGAGCGACGGGTGTAATCGACCAGTAGTTCCAATAAGAAATGTGCACGTCCAAGCCCTTCACGCTCTATAACAGCTTGCATGGAGTCCAACCACTCGTTTGTTTCAACAGGATCGACATCCAGTGCTTGTAGGGATAACTTGACGTTCATTCGCAAGGCCTCAATTTATTATTCATGGAATTCTGCAGATAAGTATAGACGAAGCGGCCCGGTTACAATCCGGGCCACCTGTTTGCTTGTGTGTGGTGTTTAACTTTGTTCAAGCGCAGTTTCGTAGCGACCGCTTGTGGCCAATGAGTTCATTCGCGCACGATGTACCAGGACCTGTTGGGCAGCGGAGATATTGTTTTTGATATCCTCACCCCAAAGAGCCAGTGCCGGAGCCTGCAATGCGCGACCATAGGAAAAGCTC
>CBDTVF010000555.1:0-1705 GCA_965363775.1 uncultured Gammaproteobacteria bacterium | reverse complement strand
GTGGATGACCTGGTAGATGCGGCAGCCTATATGGAAGGCATTGGTCTTGCACCCGCATTATTAATTGGTCACTCTCTTGGCGGTACAGCGGTACTGGCAGCAGCCCATGAAATCAACTCGGTGCTTGCTGTGGCCACGATCGGTGCTCCCGCAGATGCCAAACATGTTCTGCACCTGATGAATAAAAATCTCGAGGAAATAGAGTCGGCTGGCAAAGCAACCGTTCAGTTGGGTGGCCGACCGTTCGATATCAATAGAGAATTTGTTGATGATGTACGCATGCAAAACGTATGTGAAAAATTGCGTGCTCTTCGCAAGGCACTGTTGGTGATGCACTCACCCGTGGATGAAGTGGTTTCCATCGAACAGGCGGCACTTATATATTCGAATGCATTGCATCCCAAAAGCTTCATATCATTAGATGATGCTGATCATCTGCTGACCAGGGACAGGGATTCTGCCTATGTCGCACGCATGCTGGCAACATGGGCGGAGCGCTATATTGACGAGCAAGCGCCTGAAAACAATTCCGCGCAGCACCCTGCCGGTGCAGCTGTGGTCAGCGGCAAAACAAATGATGGCTTCAAGGTTGCGATCAATGCCAACGGCCACCGCTTTACCGGAGATGAGCCGAAGGGGATTGGCGGAACGGATCTTGGACCCACACCTTATGATTTACTGGGTGCCGCGCTGGCAAGTTGCACCGTCATGACAATGAACTTTTTTGCACGACGTGAAAATTTGCCTTTGGAGCAAGTAGAGGTCAGCGTACAACATGACCGAATTTACGCGGACGATTGTGAGGACTGCAAAAAGACAGACGGCAAAATTGACCGCTTCCAACGTGAAATTGAAATGCAGGGTGATCTGAATGAAGAGCAGTTGGCATTATTAATGAAAATTGCCGACCGTTGCCCGGTCCACCGTACACTGGAAAATGAGATTACCATCGAGAGTCACATCGTCTGATCCATCAGTCTAAACGTGGTCGAGCAATACTTAAACTCAATAGCAGGTTTTTGCTCAGCGTAAGCCCGGCGCGGGCACCATACGGCGATTTGGTGGTGGGGATTGGGATTTAGTGGTTCAGCATTCAGCCGGAACCAGGTGGTTCCGGCTGAGCGCATGAACGTAGTCCTGGCTATTTACCTGAAATGAACCTCTGAATCAGATCCAATTGTGCCTCGGCATGCATACCTGCCTGTTCAAGACAAACATCACCCTGGCCACTGCCGAGGAAACTACCGTGTTTCCATGGATACATGGAGAAGTCTCTGCCACGTTGCGACATGATCCATCTGTAGGTTGTAGCGACCGTGAAGCCTGAGAACATCATTGCTGAAGATGCTGAGGAATATGGGAAAATCTCATTCCTTTCCTCTTCATCCAGACGATCAAAGAGCTCCGCACTCGATACGTAATAAACATCCAGGTTGATGCCTTTTTCCTTCAGGCGTGGAAGCACTCCGGCGGCAAAGGCGTAAGCTACTTCACTGCCCTGGTAAACGATGGTGGCATCGGGCTTACCGTTGGCTGACAGGAGTTTGTATACACCCTTCACAGAATCTTCAGCCGGCGCCAGACCCAGCGCCTGTCGATCCAGAATAATTTCTGAAGGACGTGTCACATAAGCTGACAGCACTGCCGGGCGTTGCAAAAGTGACTCGGCTGTCAATGGCCAAAGCTCGTTGGGATCCCATGGTGT
>CBDTVF010000554.1:0-1726 GCA_965363775.1 uncultured Gammaproteobacteria bacterium | reverse complement strand
GTATCCACTACGTTATTCCTGCTGGCGGAGAGGCACCCAACGTTGTACCCGCTTACGCCAGGGTCTGGTATTACGTTCGTGATTCCAATCGCAAGAAAGTGGAAGCCAACTATGAATGGTTGACCCAAATTGCTGAGGCAGCAGCCCTGGCAACCCAGACGACATATAAGCTGACACTGATTACGGGAGTTCATGAAATATTATTGAACCGTCCGTTACAGGAAGCGGCCCAGGCCAATCTTGAATACGTCGGCGCCCCGGTTTTCAGTGAAGACGACCAGGTCTTCGCCAGGCAATTACAGCAATCACTGGGTATCGAACCCGTCGGTTACCCCAGTGAAGTAAAACCTCTTGCTGATGAAATGCAACCACCACAGGGCGGTTCAACAGATGTAGCTGAAGTCACAAGACTCGCGCCGGGTGTAAGTATCATGGTTGCCACCGCTGCAACCGATTTGCCATGGCATAGCTGGGCGACCTCCGCCAGTCATGGCAGACCAAACGCCGCACGCGGTGCTTCAGTCGCGGCCAAAACACTGGCAATGACGGCCATAGATTTTCTACTGGACGAGGATTTGCGAAAAAGAGCAAAGGCCGAGTTTGATGAAAAGATGAAAGATCATCCCTATGTTTCGCCTGTGCCAAAGGGACAGAAACCAATTTTGCCGGAGGATTAAGGCTCTGAAACCCATCCTGTATTCGTTCCGCCGTTGTCCATTTGCGATACGGGCCAGAATGGCCCTGAATTACGCTACAGTCAGCGTCGAATTGCGGGAAGTTCTCCTCAAAGACAAGCCCCCGTCAATGCTGACGGCATCACCAAAGGGCACGGTACCGGTTCTGATAATGCCCGATGGCAGTGTGATTGATGAAAGCATAGAAGTCATGCGCTGGGCACTTAACCGGAACGATCCGGATCATTGGTGGCGGGAACACATGGCGACAGAAATCAACATCCTCGTGGAGGAAAACGACCTTGTCTTCAAACAACACCTCGACCAGTACAAATATGCCGACCGGTACCCTGCCCGCCCTCAGGAGTTTTACCGCGATGAGGCTGAGAAGTTTTTGCGACAACTTGAACACAGGTTGGTTCTGAAACGCTACCTGATGGATGATCAGCTCACATTCCCGGATGTAGCTGTTTTCCCTTTTGTGCGACAATTCGCTTTTGTCGACAAAGCCTGGTTTGATCAGGCACCTTATCCGAAACTGCAAGCCTGGCTACAGTCCTTTTTGGATTCTGAACTGTTTTCAGGCGTAATGACCAAATACCCCGTTTGGCAAGAGGCTGTGAATAATGAATGAGCAATGCGTTACTTTAAATATTGATGATGACATCGCTTTTGTGACGCTAAACCGTGCTGAGAAACGTAATGCGCTTGATATGGCAATGTTCAAGGCCATCGACAAAATCTCACGTCAGTTAAAACATAACCGGAAAATTCGAGCGGTCATTGTACAAGGCAGTGGCGAGGATTTTTGCAGTGGCCTGGATGTCAAGTCGGTGCTGAGCCAAAGATCTTCCGCGATGTCCTTACTGGCCAAATGGTTACCCGGTCAAGCCAATCTCGCTCAACGGGTGTCTGTTAACTGGCGCAAAATTCCTGTGCCGGTGATCATGGTAATTCAGGGTCGTTGCTGGGGCGGCGGCTTACAAATCGCACTGGGTGCCGATTTCAGATTTACCACTCCTGAGGCAAGCTTATCCATCATGGAAGGTAAA
>CBDTVF010000553.1:0-1741 GCA_965363775.1 uncultured Gammaproteobacteria bacterium | reverse complement strand
ACACCACCGGTTAAGGCTAATGGTACACCGGTAAAAACCAGTGCTGCATCTTTTGCTGAATTAAATGCCATGAACAGCAGGCCAAAAATAATCAGTAGTGTCAGTGGCACAACAATGGATAAACGTTTAGATGCAGAAATCAATTGTTCAAATGTGCCGCCATAATCCAGCCAGTAACCGGCAGGGATTTTAATTTTATTCTGCACAACCTGCTGTACCTCTTTAACAAAGCTACCCAGGTCACGTTGACGTACATTGGCGGTGACAAACACCCGGCGTTTGCCATTTTCACGGCTGATTTGATTGGGTCCCTGTGTAAAGGTTATATCGGCAACCTCTATCAGCGGAATAGCTTCAGCCGGCGCGTCTGCAATGCCCAGCATGTCTGCATCACCATTGACTTCATTTGCATTTGACTGTTCCCATGATGATTGTTTTAAACGAATAGGCAAGCGTTTTAAAGTTTCAATATCCTGGCGCAGGTTTTCCGGTAAACGAACGACTAAATCAAATCGCCGGTCGCCTTCAAAAACCTGGCCCACAACCTCACCACCAATGGCTATGCGTAAGGTGTCCTGAATATCTGCAATATCCAGCCCGTAATAAGCCAGTTTTTCTCTGTCCGGGTTAATCGTTAACATCGGTAAACCGGTTACCTGTTCCGTGCGTACATCCGCCGCACCGGGTACAGTGCTGACTACTTTCTCGATCTGTTCTGCCAGTTCAAGCATTGTATCCAGATCATCGCCATAAACTTTTACTGCCAGATCGGAGCGTACTCCGGCGATGAGTTCATTAAAACGCATCTGAATAGGCTGGGTGAATTCATACCGGTTGCCAGGAATCTTATTTACAAGGGTTTCCATTTCAGCAAGTAGACTGGTTTTAGCTTTACGTGGATCAGGCCAGAGTTCACGTGGTTTCAAAATGACAAAGGTATCGGCGACGCTTGGCGGCATCGGATCAGTTGCTACTTCGGCGGTGCCGATTTTGCTAAACACATGGGAGACTTCCGGGAGCTCGCGTAACCGTGTTTCCAGCATGGTTTGCATTTCAACTGCCTGGCTCAGGCTGGTGCCCGGGATGCGCAGGGCATGTAATGCAATATCACCTTCGTCAAGGCTGGGCAGGAATTCGGTTCCGAGGCGAGTGGCCTGTACACTTGCCATTATGACCAGTGCAATGGCAAAGCTTACTACCGGCCAACGGTGTTGCAAAACGAAGTGTAAAGCCGGCGTATAAACCTGACGTAACCACAACATTACACGATTCTCTTTTTCAGCGACGGGGCCGCGGACAAATAATGCAATGCTGGCAGGCACCACCGTTAATGACAGAATTAATGCGGACATTAATGCGGTAATCACAGTGAAGGCCATCGGGTGGAACATTTTTCCTTCCACGCCGCTTAAGGCGAAGATGGGGACGTAGACAATTAATATGATAAAAACACCAAAGACACTCGGTCGAATAACCTCCAGTGTGGCGTCACGCACTAATCGTATGCGCTCTTTTAATTCTGGATGACTATTATGCCTGCTTTGATAGGCAGCCAGGTGGCGCAAACAGTTTTCCACAATGATGACAGCACCATCGACGATCAAACCAAAATCCAGCGCACCCAGGCTCATCAGGTTGCCGGATACGCGAGATTCAACCATGCCGGTGATGGTCATCAGCATTGCCAGTGGGATGACCGCCGCTGTTAATAAAGCAGCGCGCCAGTTACCCAGTAAAAGAA
>CBDTVF010000552.1:0-1745 GCA_965363775.1 uncultured Gammaproteobacteria bacterium | reverse complement strand
GTATGACCGGGATGACAGGTGGCGGCTGTCACCGGCCTATGATTTAAATCCAGTGCCATTGGTAGAGAAAGCGCGTGAGCTGACAACCTGGATATCAGAAGAGGGGCCGGACGCGGATCTTGATATCGCCCGTAGAGCGGCACCATTTTTTGCACTGAAGGGCGACCAGGCCGAAGCCATCATCGTAGAGGTCTTTGCTGCCCTGAAGGGGTGGCAGAACACTGCACTACAACTGGGTATGCGTTCGGCGGATATTGCCGTCTATGCCACGGCGATTCAAACTGACGGATAGAGTGTGCAAGTCATGCCGGGAGGCACACTTCGTGATGAATGGAGGGCGGTGCAAACACCCTATTGGTCGCTAACGGGAAAGCCGGAATCAGCCACTGTGGAACTTGGTATTGTGCTCATCGATATCTCCAGGATTGGCCTCCGGCAGAGTTGAATTATGTTGTGTAATGTCGAGAGCAAGGAATCCCACACCACCTCATGGTGTGTAAAATTTACCACCCACGATTATGATCGCAAAAGGAAGACACCTGCTGCACGATACTGTGGTCTGTACCTCGGGATTGACCGTTACCTGTGGGCAGTAAATGTCCGTGAAAGTATTTAGAGTTAAATTGGAGCGTTTCAATATGAGTGGTTTAAGAAAAGCAGTGTTGTTAATGGCACTGGTTTCCATGCAGGTATACGGCGCAGGGGCATCTTCACCCAACATCGTTTTCATCTTTGCAGATGATTGGGGTTACGGTGACCTCAGTTCCCACGGCAGCACATGGATCAAAACCCCGAATATTGACCAAATGGCAGCTGAGGGTATCGATTTTGAGAGCTTTACTGTCAATAGTCCCGTATGTTCCCCCAGTCGTGCTGCGGTGATGACCGGGCAGTTTCCGGCACGCAACAGTGTTCATCAGCATTTTGCGGGTATAGATGCCAATAAGAAAAGAGGTATGCCCGACTGGTTGGACTCAAGCGTACCGATGTTGCCCAGGCTGTTGCAGAATGCAGGATACAAGACAGGTCACTTTGGCAAATGGCACCTTGGTAAGGGTGCAGGCGCACCCGCCGAAGATGCTTATGGTTATGATGAATACGCAACTTTCAACGGCTCGAGTAATAATGAAATCAAGGCCGGGGGCCTGGCGTCGGTAGACCATGCAGTGGACTTTATCAGACGTCACAAGGACCAGGCATTCTTTGTCAACCTGTGGCTACACGAAACCCATCTTCCCCATTATCCGCTGAACAAATACCTTGAACAATTCAAGGATCTGGATGAGCAGAAACAGGTCTATGCGTCCGTTGTTGCCGAAGGTGATGAAGGTGTCGGCAGGGTGCTGAAACTGTTGAAAAAACTGGGTATTGATCAGAATACCCTGGTTGTTTTCTCATCGGACAACGGACCTGAATTTACCAGGCCCAAGTCGGCCTGGTATCACAATAATAATAAGAAAGATCGCAATAATGATATGCAAGGACTGGGCGGGTACTTTTCAGTCGGTGAAACCGGCGGTCTGAAAGGTCAGAAAAGGTCACTGTATGCCGGTGGCATCCGGGTTCCCTTTATTGTCAGGTGGCCGGGCGTGGTTCCCGAAGGAAAAACCGATGCGACTTCTGTGATGACAGCGGTAGATCTTCTACCCACATTTCTTGAAGTAGCGGGTGTGGAATTGCCTGAAGGATTCAAGCCGGACGGACAAAGCGTGTTGTCGGCATTCAAGGCTGAAGATTTTGAACGC
>CBDTVF010000551.1:0-1771 GCA_965363775.1 uncultured Gammaproteobacteria bacterium | reverse complement strand
TGATTTATTAATAGACATACTTAGATATGAAGAAAATGAAAAGTTAAAGGCGTTTGGAGCTCTTTAATTTGTAAACGTACTTTCAAGCGATCTTATCAAGACTGAAGCAAAACGTTCAGCTTCGATCTGGCTACCAGTAATCTCTTCAACAGAAACGGTGCGGCGTCTTAAAATTATCTCGTCTTGTTGTTGCCCCATTACATCACAAAGTAAAGACCAGTTAGTAGCACCCAGCAGGGTGCCTGCAACGAGACATACTCCCGTTTGACGTTTTCTTTGTGCAAGCCCTACCAGCTTGCGGCCCTCGGTATTCACAACTTCCCATGGCGATAAACTTCCAAAGCAGGCCCATTTTATTGCGTTGCTGCCGTTTAACTCTTTAGTTACCACAAGTTCATGCGGAGACAGGGCATGAGCATGGACTCCGGTTTCTTTGAGAGCCTGTACGTGTAGTTGTGCAAAATGTTGATAGCTGTAGATTATGCCATCGCTGACCCAGGGATGTGTTGGGGGCAAAATGAGCGAGGCGCTGACCAGCCATGGACCTGTCAAAACGGCACCACCACCCGATCCACGTTCTACAAGTTCAGCCCGACCTCCAAGCCGAAGTTCGATGTCATTGCGAAGAGATCGTTGGGAGCAGCCTAATACAATGGCGGGTGACGGGTATGTCCAAACGCGCCAACAGGGTGTCGAAACAGGCATTGAAAGCTGAGTATTGTTCCATTCCTGTTCGATTGCCGCAGTGTCTACGATTCTTCCTTCATGAGTGCTATGGTTTCACCCATGCCGAATGTTTCATCAGTTTTTTTCAGGATTTTTTCAATGCGGCCATTTGTCGGCGCCACAATCTCCAGACTCGACTTAATGAGGACGACATTGGCAAGAACCTGACTGGCGACAACAGTATCATTTTCAGCGACCAGCCATTTTTCAATGAGTGCTTCGGTTCCGGGAGCAACATCTTTCCACTCGTCAGCACTGAGTGTGATTTCAATCACACAGCAGTGCCCTCCGCAACGCGTGCCTTCATTAACTTCTGGGTAGCTTCAACGATGTGGCTCACTTGTGGTATGACAAATTGCTCAAGAGGTCGACTGTATGGAATCGGCACATTGGGCACTGCAAGACGTTTGATCGGGGCTTTGAGACTCAGTGTATCCAGATTCTCTGCCACGATGGCTGAGATTTCACCACTCAGGCCGAAGCCCAGATAGTCTTCGTCTGCGATCAATAGTCGTCCAGTTTTGGCCACCGATTTGAGTACTGCATCTCGATCGAGTGGCACCAGTGTACGCAGATCAATGACTTCTGCGCTGATACCCTGACCAGCCAGCTCTTCGGCTGCAATAAGTGCTTTTTGCACCATCTGGCTAATGGTGACAATAGTCACGTCTTCACCATCACGCACAACATTCGCCTGTCCGAAAGGAATGGTATATTCCTCCTCAGGCACGTTGTTACTGCTGCCCTCGAAATACGCCATCCACGGCAGGCCCATGATGCCCTTGTGGTACATAAATATGACGGGGTTATCATCACGAATAGCCTGGATCATAAGGCCTTTTGCATCATATGCATTTGATGGTACAACCACTTTAATGCCCGGCATATGGGCAAAGGTTGCGTACAGGCATTGCGAGTGTTGCGCCGCATCATTGTAACCACCACCAATTGCGGTGGTCAGCACCACCGGCAGGTTGATATTGGCGCCTGCCATATAGGTATTTTTTGCCAGGTGATTGTAAATCTGGTCCATACAGACACCAAA
>CBDTVF010000550.1:0-1788 GCA_965363775.1 uncultured Gammaproteobacteria bacterium | reverse complement strand
TCCAACCTGATGGAAGAGTTGAAAAAGATCCGCCGTGTTATCGGCCGCGTCGATGAAAGTGCGCCGCACGAAGTTATGCTGGTAGTCGATGCCGGCACCGGCACCAATGCGCTGAACCAGGCCCAGCACTTCAACGAAGCAGTCAATGTCACCGGTATCACCATTACCAAGCTGGATGGAACGGCCAGGGGTGGTATGTTGTTTGCCATCGCCAGTGAGTTGGGTATTCCGATTCGCTATATCGGCGTCGGTGAAGCAGCAACAGACCTGCGACCCTTTGATGCGGGTACGTTTATTAACGCCATTCTGCCACTGGATTAACACTTGAGCGACACTACATTTTCGGAGCTATTGCTGGAATGGTGGGATAAGCATGGCCGTAAAGACCTGCCGTGGCAGCATCCCCGCAGCCCATACAGGGTTTGGGTTTCTGAAATCATGTTGCAACAAACGCAGGTCAAGACCGTTATCCCCTATTTCGCTCGTTTTGTAGATCGATTCCCGGATATTCAAAGCCTGGCGAGTGCAACGACTGACGAAGTACTTTCGTTGTGGTCTGGTCTTGGTTATTACGCCCGTGCCCGCAATCTGCAAATAGCTGCCAGCATCTGTGTCAATCAACATGGTGGCGAACTACCGAAAGAACCGCAGGCTTTGCTTGCCCTGCCGGGTATTGGTGAAAGCACGGCGAATGCCATTTATTCACAGGCATACGATATCCCTGCCGTCATCCTCGATGGCAATGTGAAACGGGTCTTGGCCCGTTACTTCGCTGTTGAAGGCTGGCCGGGAAAATCAGACATTCACAAAAAACTCTGGAATCTTGCCACCGATCTACTACCCGGGAACCGGGGTGCAGATTACAGCCAGGCGACCATGGATCTGGGAGCAACACTGTGTACACGTAGCAAACCTGCATGCGAACAATGCCCGGTACGAGAAAACTGCACTGCATTTAAAGAAGATTCCGTGGCCCTATTTCCAGCTTCCAGACCTCGTCTGAAAATCACCAAAAAGTCTTTCCAGATGCTTATCATTATAAATGAAGACGGAAAAGTCCTACTCGAACGTCGTCCACCCAGTGGTATTTGGGGTGGTCTGTGGTCATTGCCGGCGGATGATGATGGACGTCCATTACAGCAACGACTGGGAATAGAAACCAGCGAATTGCAACGATTACCCAGTCTTAAACATCAACTGACCCATGTTCAGATGAGCATCCAACCGCTAATTAGCCATTCAGAACCTGTTGCAAGAAGCGTAGAATGTGCATCTGATCAAGACTGGTTCGGACAGAAAGACTGGCCAAACCTCGGTCTGCCCAAACCGGTCAGACAACTTTTAGAAACACACTGGAGCTTGGTGGAACATGACTGAACGAATGGTTAACTGCATAGTGCTGAATGAAGAATTACCAGGACTGGCTTTTCAGACCTATCCGGGTGAACTGGGTAAGCGGATCTTCGACACCGTTTCAATGCAGGCATGGCAAAAGTGGCTGGCGCACCAGACCATATTAATCAACGAGCACCGCCTGAGCCCCATCGAACCTGAGCACAGAAAATTCCTCGAAGGCGAGATGGAGAAGTACTTTTTTGGCGAAGGGTCAGCAATACCGGAAGGATTTGTACCCGAAGATAACAAATAAGGTGCAACTACTTGACTTGGAGACCTCTAAACGGTTTAATACCGCGCTCTCTGATTCCAGAGAGAAGCTAGAAAATGCGGCCAGATAGCTCAGTCGGTAGAGCAGCGGATTGAAAATCCGCGTGTCGGTGGTTCGATTCC
>CBDTVF010000549.1:0-1791 GCA_965363775.1 uncultured Gammaproteobacteria bacterium | reverse complement strand
CGACCCGGATCAGGCCGTCGCCCTGGCAGGCCTCGCAGCGCCCGCCCTTGACGTTGAAACTGAATCGTCCGGGTTTATACCCACGCGAACGCGCCTCATGGGTGCCGGCAAATAACTCCCGGATGGGTGTAAACAGACCGGTATAAGTTGCCGGATTAGAGCGGGGCGTGCGGCCAATGGGGGATTGATCGATATCAACGACTTTGTCGAACAAATGTAAGTTTTCCACTTTTTCATACGGCGCAGGTTGGGTACTGGAGTCGTACAGTTCCCTGGCCGTCAAACGATACAGCGTATCGTTGATCAAGGTTGATTTTCCAGAGCCGGAAACGCCTGTAACACAGGTAAACAATCCAGCGGGAATTTCCAGTGTGACATTTTTCAGATTGTTGCCCGACGCACCTATCAGTTTGAAAACCTTTTGCGGGTCGGCCACCACGCGTTTGGCAGGAATCCCGATTTCCATTCTGCCGGAGAGGTACTTGCCTGTCAGCGTGGCATCACTGTTGACCAGGTCTTCGGGTTTACCGGTGAAAACTACCTCGCCGCCATGAACACCGGCGCCCGGACCCATGTCAACCACATGGTCTGCTGTGCGGATGGCCTCCTCATCGTGTTCGACAACGATGACGGTGTTTCCAATATCACGCAGGCGTATCAGGGTGGAGAGCAGGCGTTCATTGTCACGTTGGTGTAACCCTATGGAAGGTTCGTCCAGTATGTACATTACGCCAACAAGACCCGCTCCGATCTGGCTGGCGAGACGGATGCGTTGTGCTTCACCACCGGACAAAGTGCCGGCTTTACGGTCAAGCGTCAGATAGTCCAGTCCTACATTGACGAGAAACTGCAGTCGTTGATGGACTTCCTTGACGATTTTTGAGGCAATTTTGCCTTTTCGCCCGGCCAGGTTCAGTTCGTCAAAGAAATTCAGACAACGCAAAATTGGCCAGGCAGTGACGGTTGGCAAGTTGGTATCTGCAACAAATACATTTCTTGCCTGTCGGTTCAGACGCTGTCCACCGCACTCAGGGCAGGGCTTCTGGGATATATACTTGGAAAGCTCTTCGCGCACGATACGCGCATCGGTTTCTTTAAACCGTTTTTCCAGGTTAGGAATAACCCCTGCAAACGGGTGTCGCCGCTTCTGCGTACCACGTTCACCGAAATAGGTGAACTCGATAATTTCATCACCGCTACCGTACAGAACTATGTCACGGTGTTTTTTGGACAATTCTTCAAAAGGAACTTCAATGTCGAAATCATAATGCGCAGAAAGTGCCTTGATGATCTGGAAATAATAGGCGTTGCGACGATCCCAGCCCCGCACTGCACCACCGGCAAGACTCACATGGGGGTTGCTGACAACACGTTCGGGATCAAAAAACTGGGCCAGGCCAAGTCCGTCACAACCCGGGCATGCACCATTCGGGTTGTTGAATGAAAACATGCGGGGTTCAACTTCCTGCAAGCTGTAGTCACAGTGAACACAGGAATAACGGGAACTCAGTAGCTTTTCCGTCGTATCCTCAGTTGCTTCCATCGGTGACAGCAAGGCGAGACCATCGGATAATATAAGTGCGGTTTCGAATGACTCCGCCAGGCGCTGTTTCAGGTCCGGTCGTACTTTAAAGCGATCAATGACCACTTCGATTGTGTGTTTGCGTCGCAATTCAAGAGTAGGTACATCATCAATCGGATAAACACTCCCATCGACACGGACACGGACATAACCCTGTGCACGTAATTCATCAAACAACTGTGCATGCTCACCCTTTCGATCGCGAACCA
>CBDTVF010000548.1:0-1791 GCA_965363775.1 uncultured Gammaproteobacteria bacterium | reverse complement strand
ACGTTGGTTACACCCGCAACAGCGTCTGAGCCGTAAACCGATGATGCACCATCGAGCAGTATTTCATAGCGCTGAACCATTGATGAAGGGATCAGGCTCAGGTCAGGTGCAGATGGCGCGCCCTCAACACCTGATGGTGCCATGCGACGACCATTCAACAGCAAAAGTGTTCTGGCAGAACCCAGGCCCCTGAGGCTGAGTGTCTGTGCGCCAGGTCCGTTATCCAGCACAAAACCTGAAAAGGTCAAGTCAATCTGCTGGCCGCCGGCGGCTGTGGACGATTGAAGAATATCCGTTGCGTCGACCAGACCGGCTTCACGCGAACCTTCAGCAGTAATAATCTGCAAAGGCTGGATACTGGTGTAAGTCTCACGCTGTAAACGGGAACCGGTAACTACGATTCTGCCAAGATCTGCAGATTCATCCTCGGCTTCATTCACTGCCTCTTCACTATCGGTGGTGTCCTCGCTCTGATCGTCCTGTGCCCATGTAGGAGTGGCAAATAGTGCCAACCCAAGAGCCAGAGTCAAAGCTTGAACTACCGTCTTCTTTTCGAAACGGTTGCTGCTTGTCATTTGGTATCTCCCTGTTAATTCTGACCGGAATTCTATACTTGTAAATCTGGTTACAAACTGACCATTTGGACGAAGTCTGTATGGTCTATATTATGTAACATTAAATAAACGTTAAATGTGTGTGAGGTTTTAGCAGGAAATGACCTTATATGCAACCTGAAAACGGCATCTGGATGATGGGCAAATTGAGTTTGAGCGCAAGAAAGCAACAGGCCCAGAAGTGGCAACTAAAAAGATTTGGGGATCACTGATGTATATCGACGATAAAGTAGTCGGGGGCCTTGCCTGAGAAAAACGCGGTCCAGGCAAACCAGTAAGACACATAGGAATTGGTTTTCTGTAATTGCTGACCTGTTCTCGCACCACTTACGGCAGTGCCAAAAACGTCCCATTCATTGCCTTCATTGTCCCGCATTGCAACCGGGAGCTTATTTTGTACCGCCACAAAATCCAGCACCGTGCAATCTTCCAGTTCGCGGTTAAATACCACGCCGAAATTTAGACCGCTGCTGCCTGCAACGACTACTTGCATATCGCCAACGGTGTCGTTGACGACTTCTACATCATTTGAAAAATTTGCAATGGGATAGACTCTGGACCTGGAACCGACATTGATACCCAATACCCGTGCTTTCCGGTGCAGGCGGCTATCGTCCATATTATCAACCTGAAATAACAGGCTGTTGTCTTCCCTGTATGAACCATATGGGTAATCGTTGTAGTCCCGGGAAATTCCAGTTTCCTCTGTTAGTAATAATGTTTCAGGATACATGGCCCGCCAGGTTCCCCAGGTGGTCTCAACCACCTGCAGCCTGTCTGGAATTTGCTGTATTTTTGACCCCCGAATTGACTGTTCCAGCATTTGTGACCAGAGGCTTTCAGTAGCGCGGTCATACATGACCAGGTTTGAGTTGTATAGAAGACCGGAAGTGCCAAAGGTCTCGTCACCGGCTTCCAGGAAAGAATTCCACAGTACGGCTGAGCCGGTTAACGGGCAATAGCTCAGCGTAGAGCGTTCGGGCGTTCCCTGTATACTGAACTGATCATTGACCACTTCATGCCAGTTCAGAATTCTATGAGGATAAGCGCGGATGTCGTCGCCAATTTTCACACCGACCACCAATTCGGCGGGATCAAGATTGGTCGAACCTGCATCCTGCGAAAATTTCGGGAACTCCAGAGCCGGTATACCATCTGGTCCTGGCCCCCCGCCGAC
>CBDTVF010000547.1:0-1804 GCA_965363775.1 uncultured Gammaproteobacteria bacterium | reverse complement strand
AGTAGAGCCCGAAGTGGATAAACATACCGTATTTGTTCTGATTAAACCGATCGCGGCCACGTTGTTTGGCATCGGAACCGTTCAAGATCTTCCACTGTTCACTGAGCATTGTCATTTCGGCCGATCCTGGTACGCCTGAACCATTGGTCTTGGCAAAACTATCGACACTGACAAGCAGATACAGGAGCACCAGGGTCGCACTGGTGAGGGTACGTCCAGGAAAATAAATCATTTGTATCTCCTTTCTATCAAGCGGTTTTTTCTACCCAATAAATAAAAAATGCAGGGTCTCGACTTGAGACCCCGCGTCAATTGCAGTGTCGGTTAGAAAATTGCCCGTAATCCTATCCGGAAAATTCGGCCTGAGTGTACCAACCCTGAGGTCCGCCACTTAGGTGCATCTCCATCCAGTGCATTACCCTCGCTTGGAAGATCCTTGCTAGAGACGGTACGGGTTGCATAGGTCCGGTCATACTCATCGGTCAGGTTGATCGCCTGCAAGGACAGCACAAATACTTTGCTCAGCTGAAAATTGGCCGAGAAGTCCAGCGAGTCACGACTATCTGCCCAGATACTGGAGGTAAGTACGGCCGGACTGATGAGGCGTCCAGAGCGATAATTATAAGCCAGACGAATTGAATGACCGCCCTGCTGCCAGTACACCGTGGCATTTGCCGTATTCTTCGATGTATTGGGGAACGGGAAGCTATCATAAGCGTCATTACCATCTTCTGTGTAAAAGGTCGCCTCGCTATCGGTGTAAGTGTAATTGAGGATGGTACCCAGCCCGCTCATCCAACCCGGCAAAGATGTGTAGTTTTGCTGGTAGGATAATTCCAGACCCTGGATCGTGCCACCAACACCATTTAATGGAATGGTAAAGGGCACATCCGCCACATCACATGTATTAGCATCATACTTGTCTGCCGTCAGGCATGTACCGCCATCAAGCAGCAGTCCGTTGGAACTGTAGAGTGGATCAGGAACATTGGTCCGAATCTGCGTCTGGTTAAAGATAAACGTGTCGATATCTTTGTAAAACAGAGCAGCGGACAGCAGTCCAGTTTCACCAAAGTACCACTCCCATGACAAATCGAACTGTGTGGCCTGGGTTGGGTCTAGCGCCGGGTTGCCACCAGTTGCTGTCGGGGTAGCGTTTGCGTTGGTGGCACGAATAACGATACCCGGACGCAATTCATTAAAGCTTGGCCGTGCCATGACCTTTGCCACGGCAAACCGCAATAACATGTCTTCATTAATCAGAAACCGCGAATTTAAGCTAGGCAGGGTATTCGAGTAGGAATTCTTGATATCTACAGGCAGCTCAGCCGAACCCTCACCCTTTGGATAATTGATTCCCTGGTGTCCGGTCGACCGGTTATTCGTCTTGACATAACGCACCCCTATGTCACCTGCGAGCCTGTCATCCATAAAGGACCAGTCGGCTTTCACGTAACCAGCTGTTGAGTCTTGCTTGACAACGTAGGTGTTGATGTTGTCCAGCGGAACCTCATAACCTTCGGGATAATAAGTGTCATAAACCAAATCAAAGTCGGGTACGAGCCATTCCTTGATGACGTTATCCGCAATCCCGGAGAAGAAGTCGTTCACAGGAAAATCTGTACCGATGCCCGGATCCGTCAAGTGGATTGCCTCTCCTGATGGATTATCAGGCGCGGCAAATCCAGTGGTTTGACTGCGATCCTTGGTTCGGTCAAAGTACCTGGCGCCAAATTCAATACCTTTGAAAGGCCCCCAATCGACATCTCGTTCCATATCAATTTGAAACGAATTCAGGTCGTCA
>CBDTVF010000546.1:0-1805 GCA_965363775.1 uncultured Gammaproteobacteria bacterium | reverse complement strand
GCTGCATCAATCGGGATATCAGACATGGATGTTCCAGGCGACAGACCCATATACTTCAACGCCCTGATCATGGCATTTCGCTTTTCAGTTTCAGGCTCATCATCCGGATTTGGAACAATACCGTCGATGGCAACCGTGTGTTGTGGGCTTGTTCCCCAGGTGACAGTCGGTCTGATATCGGAACAATCGATGCTGATTTCCTGGTCAAACCTGACATCAGGGTCGCTATAAAGTGTTTTCCAATGCTCAACGGCCTGATCCCACTGGTCCTCACTTGGCCCGAAATTGCGATCCCGTGAAAATTCGATGGTCTTGTCATCCGGTGCAATGATCCCGGTAAAGGCAGAGAACTCGACGGCCATGTTGCATAATGTCATACGTGCTTCTACAGATAGTGCCCAGATGGCCGGCCCGGCAAATTCAACCGCGTAGCCGCTTCCACCCGCAGCAGAGTAGCGGCCAATCAGGTGGAGAATCATATCCTTGGCACCTGTGCCGGCAGGCAATTCCCCTTCAAAGCTGACCCGCATATTGCGAGGTTTTTGCTTGCGCAATGTCCCGGTAGCCATCGCGTGTTCTGCATCTGTTGAACCGATTCCCCAGGCTAATGCACCCAGGCCACCTAGTGTGCAGCTGTGGCTGTCGGGACACACCAGGGTTTGACCGGGCAGTGCGATACCCTGTTCCGGTGAGACCACGTGAATGATGCCTTGATGCGGGTCGCCGATGTCGAATAGTTTAATACCCGCAGCGTTGGTTTCAGATCGTGTGGCTTCAATAAACTCTTTGCCACTGGGCATAAGGGTTTCATCGCCCCGACCGGGAAAAGTGTCAACAATGTGATCCATTGTGCAAAACACCTGTGAGGGGTTACGTACCTTTCGGCCTTTTTCAGCGAGGCTCTGTAGCGCTATGCTGCCGGTTCTTTCATGCAGGAAAACACGGTCGATCAATAAAAGTGTTTCCCCGCCTTCCAACTCGGCGATGGTATGCAGATCCCATAATTTGTCGAATAGAGTTTTTGCCATTAGCCGTCAGTCATTTTTGGTGGTTTATTTGCCAGTATTATAGAGGAGATGATGTTCACCTCTTATTCAAATTTGATATGCTGATGAACGAGTTTTGTCGATTTTCAACAGCCTCTCGGTGAAATCAAGGGTATATGACATATGAATAATAATGACTTACCACTATCGGGTATCAAGGTTGTCGAGTTTACCCATATGGTAATGGGGCCAACGGCAGGACTTATCCTGGCCGATATGGGTGCCAGTGCAATCAAGGTCGAGCCTTTGAAAGGGGATAACACCCGGCGTCTCAAGGGCTCTGGTGCGGGTTATTTCCCGATGTACAACCGTAACAAGCGCAGCATTTGCCTTGATCTGAAGTCAGCCAGGGGCAAAGAGGCCGCTATCCGCTTGATTAAGGATGCTGATGTTCTGATTGAAAATTTTCGTCCCGGTGCGATGGACAAACTGGGGTTTGCTTATGACGACCTGAGTAAGCTTAACCCCGGGTTGATTTACTGTTCCCTGAAGGGTTTTCTTTCGGGGCCTTATGAAAAACGTACGGCGCTTGATGAAGTTACTCAGATGATGGGTGGTCTCGCCTACATGACCGGCTTGCCCGGTCGTCCGTTGCGTGCCGGTTCCTCGGTGATAGACATCACAGGGGGGATGTTTGGGGTGATTGCGATACTGGCGGCACTGGAGCAAAGGCATCGTACGGGCAAGGGCCAACAGGTAACCAGTTCCTTGTTTGAGACCACTGCCTTTTTGGTTGGTCAGCATATGGCTCAGGAGGGT
>CBDTVF010000545.1:0-1805 GCA_965363775.1 uncultured Gammaproteobacteria bacterium | reverse complement strand
ATGGTTATACCAGACACAGACCCCTGCTTTAACTGAGGAAACCCTGAACGGGAGTCCGCTACCGGGAGACCAACTGGGACTGCAGCGATGGTCCAGAAAAAATTGCTATGGCAATGAAAACCCAAACACCGATAGTGACGGCAGACCGGCATTCTATCTGTTGCAGACCCGTTTTCGTGTCAATTCAAAAAATAACCTGACGATAACCTGTCGGTATGGACCCGATAGTACCCGCTTAAGAACTCAGATTAATAACTTCGGTCTTGTCGAGGGCGTGGAATCCATACAGGTTTTGTACGCGGAAGACCGGGATGGCGACAAATACGCCGACAGTTGGGTAACCGGACAGGCCTGGCAGGAGGAGGGCAATATCCGGGCAGTAAAAGTCGGTCTGATGCTTTCAACACGGCAGGTATTCGATCAACCAACCGGTGCACAGATCACCTTGCTTGATGAGACCATCACCATGCCTGCTGATGGTTACTTACGCAGGTTCAGTACGTTCACGGTCGCTCTGCGGGGCAGGTTGTGATGAAGAGCATTGGTTTTCCTGATTCTCAAACTGGCATGGTCTTGCTGCTCTGCCTGATATTTCTGACTGCCCTGACTTTGCTCGGCCTGTCAGCCTCTGCAGATACCATCTTGCAGAACCAGCTTGTTGCCAACTTCCAGGAAACACAACGTGTAAAACAATCCGCATTGGCAACACTTTCATGGGCGGAACACTGGTTGCTTGAACTGGACGGATCCGTACCGGAGTACTGTAAAAAGCCCTGTAATGGCTTATATGTTCACAGCCCCGGGGAGCTACCACCGCACCCGGAATTCGAGAGTTTTTCGTGGTGGCAGGGTCACGGTTATGAGCCCGGGACAGATCCGTTGACCGGCAACACGGTTACAAGAATTGCGACCGGTACTGTCTATAAACCGGTCTGGCTCATCGAAGTGCTATATACCGTTCCTCCATCCGACGATGGCTCAAGAGATCTGCAGGTGTGGTATCGAATCCTGGCGCGTGGGAGCGGTCGGGCAAATGCCGCGGTTTCGGTGATTGAAAGCATCGTCGTTCGATCCTGGCCATCCATTGAGAATTCCGCGCCTTCAAACCCGGATATCGCAAGAAATTGTACCGGCTTTAAGTCAGCAACAAAGTGTGGTCGTGTTTCCTGGCGTGAACTACGTTGATAAACAAAACGCCCCGATCAAAGACTCACTTATTCCATGGTGTGACGCTGATTGAACTGGTCATCGTTGTCGCCATAATGGCTATATTGCTTACCCTGGCGGTGCCAAACTATCGCAGTTATACGCTAAGAGTGCACCGCAGTGAAGCCGTCAGAATGTTAATGCAGGCTTCCATGTGCCAGGAGCGGATTCACGCCAACCAAGGAATTTACGATACCGGTCGATGCCGGGACGTCACTGACCAACAACACTACCAATTATCATACATCCCTTCAGATGCCCTGGTGCAAGGTTACTCGGTGATGGCTACCCCGGTGGGGGCACAACGTGCAGACCCCTGCGGCAGTTTATCGTTGAACCAGAGTGGAGCGAGAGGAATAAGTGCCGTGAATATCAGTGTCACGAAATGCTGGAATGGTCGCTGAAAGACACTGCCAGGTGACTAACCCGTGCCAATCATATCAACTAATGGCAAATCAACTAATGCCAAATCAACTAATAGTTTTAACACGCAATTCCTTGGGTAAAGCAAATTCCATGTTTTCCGCCACGCCTTCGATTTCACTGACCGTGGCTGAGGTCTGCTGACAAAGCTGCTCGATGACACCTTCAACCAGGCT
>CBDTVF010000544.1:0-1806 GCA_965363775.1 uncultured Gammaproteobacteria bacterium | reverse complement strand
GAAGGTCGGTGAGTCCGGGGCTTGGGATGGTGGTATGGTGGCCGTGGATGGAACCCGTGGTGCTCTCCATAAAATCAAACACAATTTCAATAAAATGATCGAACGACTGTTTGCTTTGCAGGCGGCGGGCAGCAGAGGGCAGGGCCTGCAAAAATGGCAGGATCGATACACCATTGGGTGTGCGGCTGATTTTCCAGACAGATTGCGCAATTTGCTCTGCTGCCTGTTCGCCGACATGCCGGCAAATCTGTGGTACTTCTTCCAGATAGACAAGCACAGGTTCGAAACCACGGCCAATCATGCAGACCAGCGATGCACCTTCCAGATAGGCTTGAATACCGTCTTCAGAGAGGCTTTTAACGGCCTCGTCCATGCAGTCGTCAAAGACATCTTCCAGCTGTGGAAAATTGCATTTGAGCGAACTACGGTATGCCGGATAACGGCATTCAGCGACTGTTTGGACGGCGTCTTTGATCATGGTGATTCAGCGTGCTTTTTTACACCGAAGCGTAAACTGTGAGCTTCACTCTCCGAACACCGCATCAATAGCATGATCAAGCGTGCTACGGATATCAGCATCATCGGTAATCGGTCTGACCATGGCCAGGCGACAGGCATCGCGAGCGGGTAGTCCGGCGTCAATCAGGCTTGCGGCATAAACCATCAAGCGTGTTGAAATGCCTTCATCCAGGCCGTGGCCTTTCAGGTTACGGGCCGCCTGTCCAATAGTGACCAGCTTGGCGGCAATCTCCTCGCTGATGCCGGTTTCAGTGACCAGGATAGAGGCTTCCAGGTCGGCACTCGCATAGTCAAAATCCATACCGACAAAACGTTGCTTGGTGGATTGCTTGAGGTCCTTCATCAGGCTTTGGTAACCGGGGTTGTAGGAGATAACCAACTGGAAATCGGCATGGGCATTCACCACTTCACCTTTTTTATCCAGCGGAAGGGCGCGCCGGTGATCAGTTAACGGGTGAATCACAACTGTCGTGTCCTGTCGGGCTTCAACGATTTCATCCAGGTAACAAATTGCGCCGAGCCTGGCAGCAATGGTCAACGGACCATCAACCCAGCGGGTGCCGTTGGCATCCAGCAGATAACGACCGGTCAGGTCTGATGCTGTCATGTCTTCATTGCAGGCAACGGTGATCAACGGCTTTTTCAATTTCCACGCCATGTATTCAATAAAGCGGGACTTGCCACAGCCCGTAGGTCCTTTGACCATCACGGGCAGTCGCTTGTCATATGCAGCTTCATACCATTTAACTTCATTGCCCTGTGGGGCATAAAAGGGCTCCACTGCGACACTATATTGCTCTACGTTGCTCATCTGAGAGTTCCTTGATTATCTCTTGTTGCTACAAAAAAGCCCCAGTCAGTCGGGGCTTTTTTGGTGTTTCCAGTTTAGCGCGAATTACCTGTGTACACCCAACTTCTCCCTCCAACCCGGATAGAGTAAATCGGCATCACCCGGGAAGGATTCGAATGCACGTGCAAACTCCCGGTGTTCTTTTGCAAACTCAATGGGATCGGCGCCTTCCAGATAGCATTGATAGGATTGCTTCAGTGAGACAGCACCGTCTGCCGGGCTGTCGATGTGGCCGTATGAGCCACCGCCAGAGGTATTAATGACATTACCATGGCCCAGGTTTTTGAAGAAACCGGGCAGTCGTAAGGCATTCATGCCGCCGGAAATGATCGGCGTCGTAGGTTTCATACCATACCATTCCTGGTGGAAGAACGGACCGTCAGCGCTGTCACGTTCGATCATGTAAGCGATAATGCGGTCATCCTGACCACCTTCCA
>CBDTVF010000543.1:0-1818 GCA_965363775.1 uncultured Gammaproteobacteria bacterium | reverse complement strand
CACCAACACCCTGACCGACAGCGCCTTTTCTGTTGCTCCATAACCCGGTGATCAGCGGGAACAATGCACCGAGTAATAAAGTGGGTATCAGAATGACAATGGCAGTCAACAAGAACATGTAACTCTGGAACAAAAAGAAGCTGGTGTGCAGCTTGCTCCACCCGTAGACAAAGAGAATCGGCAACTGACCGATCAGGCTGAGACTGACAACCGCTGTCAGTGAGATGCCGAGTTGCAGATAGAAAGCCACCTTCAGGCTTCGCTGTACATTGCTAAAGCGCACAAAACGCCCTACCAGTAAACTGCCCAGGCCGATGCCCGCCAGGAATACAGTCAGAACCGTGCTGAAGGCATAGGTGCTGACACCGATAACCAAAACCAGCGAATGTATCCATACTACCTGGTAAAGCAGTGCTGCAAACCCTGACAAAGCAAAACCCACCAGTAACAGTGAGGGAAACGCAAGCGTATTGGAGTCTGTATGAAGCGGAATTTTAACTTGCTCTTCCGGCTGAACCAGCTTTCTCTTTGCCAAGCTGGCCAACAACTGGTAGACACCCAGACCAACGATCAAATTGACCACCGCTGCCAGTAGCAGTGTCTGGGTGATACCGAGGTTCGGCAGCAGCAAAAATCCGGCGCAGAATGCACCCATCGTTGCACCCAGGGTGTTAATACCGTATATCCGCGATGTCACGGATTGTGCCTGATCCAGGTGACGGGTGAAGTGTTTGACCAATAACGGCAATGTCCCGCCCATCAGGAAGGTCGGGATTAACATGGCAACGGTGGCTATCAGGAACCTGGGCAGGTGGGAATAGGCTCCCGTAACACCAACAACGCCAGCAATATCTGCATAACCTGCCTGCAGAATGCCGAATAACCAGGGGGTGGTTGCACCATAACAACCTATCAATACCTCGAATAAGGCATACAGACGCAGCGGCTTGGCTACCACGTCCGCCTTGCGTCCAAGCACCAGGCTACCCCACGCTAACCCCACCATAAAGGCCGTCAGAACGGCAGCATTTGCGATGGCCGTATTGCCGATAAAAAGGGTAAGCTGTCGGGCCCAGACCACTTCGTAAATCAGCCCGGCGGCACCGGACATCAAGATCAGTAAATACAGGATCCAGCGGCGGGAACGTGGCTGATCTGGTCTGTTGATCTGCGAGCCTGGCCCATTCTTTTTCATTAAATGGCCCTCTTCATTAAATGGCACTTAATTCTGTGTGAAGTGATCACCCGTTAGCGGATGTTACAGCAGGGAAACGATCAAGAGAAAGGAAGATTTCTAAAAAAACCGAATTTAGATACAGAATGAACCGGAGGCGACCACTCGCCCCCGGAACCTGAATTCATCAGTTCACCTGCAATCAGTCAAGCAGATCCCGCCATGACTGACGCCCTGGCTTGCCAGTCGACAGATCCTCTTCAGGCGAGCCTGTCAACGGATCAACATAACCGGCGCGACCGCCATCACTTGCATCAGCGCCGATGGTGACTTCTTCGGTGGTACCATCCCTGAAAACGGAATATACGGTCGTTGTGCCGTCCTGGTTTACCGTTTCGGTCTTTGTGTAGGTGGTTCCATCGCTATACGTTACTGTGGTTGTGGTCACGTTATCAACGACCTCAACTGTCGTAGTTGAAACCGCCAATCCGGCCCCAAAAACCCCATCCGTGGGATCGGCTGAACCTTCAGCACGGTCCTCAGTCTTACCGGCATCGAAATCTTCCGGTGGATCCGGAATCCACTCATCGTCGTCATAACACCATTTATTCGGGTGATGCCAGAAAGTGGTGTACTCGGCTAGT
>CBDTVF010000542.1:0-1824 GCA_965363775.1 uncultured Gammaproteobacteria bacterium | reverse complement strand
CGTCAGGAAGGCGCTACCCAGGCCGCGGCAGATTTGTGCGTGCCAGTATGCCTGATGCATATGTCGGGGGAGCCACGTGTGATGCAGCAGAACCCTGTTTATGACGACGTCTTTGCCGAAGTCCAGGCTTTTCTGCTGAAGCGGGCGAAGCAATGTGAGAACACTGGAATTGCGACAGATAATATTGTGCTGGATCCCGGGTTTGGCTTTGGTAAAACCTTGCAACACAATATCGAACTCTTTAAAAAACTGCCGAAATTCGCCCGGGGTGCCTATCCATTGTTGGTAGGCGTATCGCGCAAGGCCATGATTGGTCAGTTGACCGGCAAGGATATGCCCGACAGGGTATCGGGCTCCATCGCTGCGGCAGTTCTTGCCGCACAAATGGGTGCCAGTATTGTCAGGGTTCATGATGTTGCCCAAACCAGTGACGCACTTAAAGTCGCAACTGCACTCTCAGGGGGGAAGGCGTAAAATGACCGCTATGAAAAACAAATATTTTGGAACAGACGGAATACGTGGCCGTGTAGGTGATACACCTGTAACCGCAGATTTCATGTTACGCCTTGGACGTGCAGCGGGGAAAGTACTGGCTGATGGAGACTCGCGCTCGGTTGTTATTGGTAAGGACACACGGATTTCAGGCTATATGTTTGAATCTGCGCTGGAAGCCGGCCTTGCTGCTGCCGGTGCCAATGTGGCACTGCTGGGACCGATGCCAACGCCTGCGGTAGCCTATTTGACGAGAACCTTGCATGCCTGCGCTGGTATAGTCATTAGTGCCTCACACAATCCGTTTTACGATAATGGCATTAAGTTCTTCTCCGCCGATGGTGAAAAATTGCCGGATGAGGTTGAGCAGGCCATTGAAGCTGAACTGGCGCAACCATTTTCCACCGTTTCTTCTGAGAAAATGGGCAAAGCGGTCCGCATTGATGACGCTGCAGGGCGTTATATTGAGTTTTGCAAAGGCACCATACCTTTTGAAATCATGTTTCGTGGTATAAAAATGGTAGTTGACTGCGCCCACGGTGCTACCTATCGCGTCGCCCCTGCCGTATTGGAAGAGTTGGGCGCTGAAGTGATTACCGTTGGAGTTGAACCCGATGGTTTGAATATCAATGAAGGTTGTGGTTCCACCAATCCCGAGTTGCTCAGTCAGGCAGTACTCGAAAACAATGCTGACATTGGTATCGCTCTGGATGGCGACGGTGATCGCGTCATCATGGTTGATCACCGGGGTGAAGTTGTCAACGGCGATGAGCTACTTTACATCATCGCCACTGCACGGCAGGACCAGGGCATCCTTCAAGGTGGTGTCATTGGAACGGTCATGAGTAATTTCGGACTGGAACTTGCCCTGAAAAAACGAGACATTCCGTTCATGCGGGCGCCGGTTGGTGATCGGTATGTTCACAAAGCCCTGGTCGACAATGGCTGGACGCTGGGTGGGGAAGCTTCGGGCCATTTGCTATGTTTGGACAGGACCAGCACCGGTGACGGTATTGTCAGTGCCCTGCAGGTGCTTGAGGTCATGGTCAGTAAGGGTAAGACACTTGCTGAATTAACCTCGGATGTACAGAAACTACCACAGATTATGATCAATATTCCGGTTAGTGGCAAAGTCTCAGACATGGATGAATCGGAGTCGATTAAATCAGCCGTAAAATCAGTCCAACAGCAACTGGGTGAAACGGGCAGGGTGATTCTGCGCCCATCCGGAACCGAACCATTGATACGTGTGACCCTGGAAGGTATGGATGAAACCCAGGTCAATCGACTGGCCGTGGAGTTGGCCGATGTAGTGAGGGCTGAACTGGCTGG
>CBDTVF010000541.1:0-1866 GCA_965363775.1 uncultured Gammaproteobacteria bacterium | reverse complement strand
AGACCGTTGAGAAAAACTACTCAGATCGCAATAAGTCAGTTACCCAGCTTGGCATTCCAGTCAGATACACGCTTTGCCTGTTGGGCCAGCAAATCATCACCACCGGTTATGCTGACGGAAATAAGGTCATCACCACCGGCAATAGCATTTACCACTACCTGATCATCTTCTGAAACTACGCTACCAAACACCGTGTGTTTACCGTCCAACCAGGGCGTTTCCACATGCGTGATAAAAAACTGACTGCCATTGGTGCCAGGACCGGCGTTGGCCATGGATAACTTGCCAGGCGCGTCGTGTCCAAGTTCAGGAGTGCATTCATCCTCGAATTTATAACCGGGACCGCCCGTACCTGAGCCCAGCGGACAACCGCCCTGGATCATGAAATTATCAATTACCCGGTGAAAACTGAGACCATCGTAAAATCCGCGCTTGGCCAGGTTAACAAAGTTAGCCACCGTGACCGGCGCCTGTTGCGGATACAAACGAATATTGATAACACCTTTGCTGGTATTCATTTCCGCCAAAATCTCGTTGGCTGTGTCTGTCATGTTGCAACTCCAATTAATTTACAAAATATTTGAAACTATTCCGGTGAACCGGGTGTCTACGTATTACAACGAGGCCGCGGGCAATTGGTCTCTCCCTCATGCCTAATTGGGTTCACACTCCTCACCCTGTCCCGCGGCCTTTTTTAATGGGTGCAAGAAAGCCATTTTTCAATGTCCAGATGTTTAATTATACACCCGAAAACATAAAATACAGGTCTCCAGGACCTATAAACAGATATGTATTCAATAAGTTACTGGTAAGAATGGCCCCTGGCAATATGTGAGGAGTGTTGTAAGCAAGTTAAACTGAATAAATTACAAGTAACATTGCCCGAAGCCATTTTTGTCTCATTTCAGCCGTTTCAGATAACATTATTCCGACCTTAAAACACAGCTTACCGTCAACTCAATGAACCAGAACTGAACAGACCGATGACATATGTCATTTGCCGCTCCCAATCAAACGTAATAGGATTAGCATCCAAATTGTTTTCAAGTCAAAAGATAAGGACCACCGCATGCCTAACTACCGCACCAAGGATATCCGCAATATTGCTCTTGTAGGCCATTCAGGATCAGGTAAAACGATGCTTGCCGAAGCATTACTGGTCAAGTCCGGAGCAAAAGGTGAAGCTGGCACGATTGAGCGAGGCTCAACCACCATGGATCACGACCCGCTGGAGAAAAAATTTCAGCATACGCTCGACTCGTCTATCGCCAGTCTTGATCACAAGGGCATGCACCTGAACCTGATTGACACTGCCGGTATACCCGATTTTCGTGGACCCACACTGGCCAGCATGACAGCGGTTGAAACGACCGCAATCGTGGTCAATGCCCATAGCGGTATTGAGCTATCGACACGCCGCCTGATGCGCAGGGCCAAACAACGTCGTTTGTGCCGCATGATAATTATCAATCGTATCGACGTTGAAGACGTGGACCTGGCCCAGGTCGTATCAGATCTGCGTGAAGAATTTGGACCTGAGTGCCTGCCGGTGAATTTACCAGCCGAAAATTTTAGCACCGTCCGTGACTGTTTTTTCCTTACCGAAGGCGAAACCGACATTTTTTCCTTATCGGAAGCCCATGAGGCAATCATTGACCAGGTTGTTGAAGTCAATGAAGAATTGATGGAAAAATACCTCGAGGGTGAAGAGTTAAGCCGGGAAGAATTGCATTTGGCATTTGAACAGGCTTTGCGTGAAGGCCACCTGGTTCCGATTTGCTTTACGTCTGCCACTACCGGCGCAGGTGTTCCGGAGTTGCTGGATTTCTTCCAGAAACTGGCTCCCAGCCCAAGAGATGGCAACCC
>CBDTVF010000540.1:0-1870 GCA_965363775.1 uncultured Gammaproteobacteria bacterium | reverse complement strand
GCCTGGGAATGGCTAACTGATGCCGCCAACGAATTTACCAGCAGCGAAAATACGAGATGAAAAACTCCCTGTTTTCAATGGCACGCAATGCCCTGTCCGGTCACCGAAACTGGCCAGCTACCTGGAGGAATGCTGAACTGAAAGCACATTACGATATCGTTATCGTCGGTGGTGGTGGTCATGGCCTGGCAACTGCCTATTACCTGGCTAAAAATCATGGCCTGAAAAATATTGCAGTGCTTGAAAAAGGCTGGATCGGCGGTGGCAATACCGGACGCAACACGACTATTATCCGTTCCAACTACATGTTTGAAGAAAGCATACGTTTCTATGATTTTTCTCTTCAGCTATTTAGGGGCCTCAGTCGCGAGTTGAACTACAACCTGATGTTTGGCCAGCACGGCGTACTAAACCTGGCCTATAGCCGGCATGAAATGCGGGTGATGAACCGCCGTGTCAATGCGCTGCGTCACCAGGGCGTTAAGGCCGAAATACTCGATGTTGCCGGGGTTCGCCGATTGCTACCCATAATGAATGACTCTCCTGCTCAAAGCCGACCCGTATTCGGAGGTTTTCTGCAAGCTGATGGTGGTACCTGCCGTCACGATGCAGTGGCCTGGGGTTACGCACGCGCGGCCAGCGCGCTGGGTGTGGATATTGTTCAGAACTGCACAGTTGAAGACTTTGATCTGCAGCAAGACCGGATCACCGGAATCAAAACCAGTCTTGGCCCTGTTTTGGCCGACAAAGTATTACTCGCGGTGGCCGGCCACTCCAGTGTGCTGGCAAAGCGTGCCGGCCTGCAACTTCCCATCACTTGCCTTGGCTTGCAGGCGATGGTATCGGAACCGGTCAAACCCCTGATGAACGTGGTACTGGATGGTGCTGCCTATGTCAGCCAGTCCGACCGGGGTGAATTGGTAGTGGGTGGCGGTACCGATCTTTTCAACTCCTATGCCCAGCGGGGCATGGCATCAACGGTCGAACTGAATTTTGCCGCGCTGGTTGATCTATTTCCCTGCTTCAGCCGGATGAGGTGGATGCGCCAGTGGTCAGGTATCGTGGACTACACACCCGATCACAGTCCACTCATGGGACTGACACCCGCCCGGGGTCTCTACCTGTCAGGAGGCTGGGGCAGTTACGGCTTCAAAGCCATTCCTGCCAGCGGTGTGACAATGGCACAAACGATCGCAACTGATACGCCCCATCCCCTGATCAAACCCTTTGCACTGAGTCGCTTCGAGACAGGCGCACTGGTCGACGAAGGTGCTTCTTCGGGCATGGACCTGGGACAACCGATATTATGATGCTGATTAATTGCCCATGGTGTGGACCACGCAACCAGGATGAATTCAGGTGCGGTGGTCAGGCACATATTCACCGGCCGGAAAATCCCGAAGCGGTATCTGATACAGCCTGGTCCGAATACCAGTTCTCCCGCATTAACCCCTGCGGCCTGCACCTGGAGCGCTGGCAGCACTTGCACGGTTGCACGATGTGGTTTCACATGGCGCGCGATACCCTCACGCACGAGATCAGGGCTATTTACCGGATTGATGAGGAACCACCGGAGGGGTTGGCATGACCACTCAACCCCTCAGAACTTCAGCACGACTTGCACAGGGTGGTCGCATCGCCCGTAGCAAGGTGCTGACCTTCACGTTTAACGGAAAGGTCTATAGCGGTTATGAGGGTGACACCCTGGCATCGGCGTTGGTCGCCAACGATGTTTTACTGACTTCGCGCAGTTTCCGCTATCACCGGCCACGCGGCATATTCAGCGCTGGTGGTGAGGAATGCTGTGCAGTTGTGAGTGTAGGCGAAGGCAAACGGATCGAGCCCAATGTACGTGCCACGCAACAACTGC
>CBDTVF010000539.1:0-1874 GCA_965363775.1 uncultured Gammaproteobacteria bacterium | reverse complement strand
ATTACAGCAGCAGTTCGGTCAACAGGCCCAACGCCATTTCATGAATCGTCTTGGCACTGACCACCAGCGTGATAATGAACGGGAATGGGTGTTTGGTGATCTACCGGCCTCAATACTGACTGAAGACGGCAGTGGTCAAAGCACCCAGGCGTGGCCTGCCGTCGTTGACCAGGAGAATGCCGTTGGCCTGCGCATGTTTGATACGAGCGAGGAGGCCGCCTTCGAACATCATTACGGCATTCTACGTCTGCTGAAATTACAGATCAGCAACAAGTTGCGCGATCTGCGCAGACATCATGGCGTAAGTGCAACGGGAATGATGGCCTGGAGCGCGCTCGGTTCTCCCGAATCACTGATCGAAGGACTGGTAGAGAGCAGCCTGGCATTGCTTGCCGGAAATCGTCCCGCTGGTGTCCGTGATGAGGCAGCATTTATAGCGCTACTGGAAAATATCCGCAGCGAACTTGGTTTGTTGTACCGCAGACAGTCAGGTCATCTCAATAAAACTCTGAAAATCTGGAGTGAACTGTCATTGAAACTGAACGATGACTTCTACCATCACCGACCGGAAGTCTTTAACGACATGCGCAGACAACTCGACGACATGGTCTACGAGGGATTTGTGCATGAATTATCGCCAGAAAGACTGGAACATTACCCCCGTTACCTCGATGCCATGCGCGTGCGTTTGGCAAGCCTGGAAAAAGACCCGAACCGGGACGCTGTCCGCATGAAAGAAATTGAACCTTTCTGGCATCAATATCTCCAATTATTGGAACAGGGCAGGGAGTATAATGAGACTGTTGATGAGTACCGCTGGTTGATGGAGGAGTTTCGCGTATCCCTGTTTGCCCAGCAGCTTGGGACCCGTGCGAAGGTTTCGCCCCAGCGCTTGCAAAAGGCCTGGCAAAAGATCACAGCCTAAAAACAACACAACTGACGATGAGGCAACATGCCCGCTAACACTGATAAAGCCCTGATATCCTGGTTGCAGGCCTACCGCGATTCTGTTGGTGGCTCGGCTGATGAGTGTCTGCAACTGTATGACAAACTCCGGGACTGCAAGCTCGCAAGTGGAGAATATCGCTTTTTGCTGCGGGATTTGCTGGAAGTCATGTCAGGTCTGTCACCGGATCCACACACCGTTAGTTGCGCCATGCTGTTTGTCGCTTCCGAGTGCGAAGACAGCCTGGAAGAAATCCGAACAGTCATATCCCCCGAGGTCGTAGCTCAGCTGGATCAGTTGCTCTACCTGATAGAGCTTGAAACAGAGCATCTGCCGGCCAGTACCGGTCATAGCGCAGAAGGTTTGCGCCGTATGTTGTTGGCGCTGGTCACGGATGTACGTGTCGTGCTGATCGCGATGGCATGGCAATTGGTCAAACTACGCCGGGTGAAAGATCAGGACCCGGAAGCGGCGGATCTGGCCAGAGAAGCCATGTTAATTCACGCACCGTTGGCCAATCGGCTGGGTGTCTGGCAATTGAAATGGGAGTTGGAAGACCTGGCTTTCCGCTTCTCGCAACCCGAAGATTATCGCCGGGTCGCCGGTTTGGTAGATGAGCGTCGATCAGACCGTGAAAAGTTTATCCTTTCGTTCATTCAGAAACTGGAAACAGCCATCGGTGATGCCGGTATCAAGGGCGAAGTCAAAGGCCGTCCGAAACACATTTACAGCATCTGGAAGAAAATGCAGCGTAAAGGGCTGGATTTCGAAGAGTTGTTTGATGTCAGGGCCGTACGTGTGTTGGTAGATGACATACCGGGCTGTTATAGCGTATTGGGCCTGGCGCACTCATTGTGGCAACCCATACCGGGTGAGTTCGATGACTACATTACCATGCCCAAGGGCAATAATTACCAGTCCCTTTACG
>CBDTVF010000538.1:0-1875 GCA_965363775.1 uncultured Gammaproteobacteria bacterium | reverse complement strand
TCACTTGGACCACCATGCACATACACCACTATAGGTACAGGCTTGTCCGGTCTCCCGTCGTTATCCGGGTCTGTCCAGGGCGGCAAGGTGATATAAGAGACAAGATCAATACCGTCGTCGGTGGTCAGTACATAAGGGTGCATATCAGAAAGTTTCAGGCCTTCCAATTGCGGCGTGCTGGAAAACATTCGCTTGCCGCTATTACTGGGCCGGTCGTACAGATAGAAAGTGATGGGCTTGTTGGCAGCCATGTAGCGCACTACCCAGGTGTTAATATCATCAGAACGGCTTACGACTTCCCAGTCGCCCTCTTCCAGCTTGCTCAATACCTCGAAATCACCAGCTATACCCTCATCAACCGCGATCCAGGTGTTACGGGTCCAGTTAGTGGCATAAGCTTGCACATTGCCATCCACCGGGTGATAGAGAACTCCGCCAATATCGACGCGCTCGTCTTCGACCAGTAATTCGGTGGTACCGGTTTCCATATCCAGCGTGACCAGCGCTGCTTTATCCCGACCCTGGCCGTCATACAGAAAAAGCTTCTTGTTGTCAGCATCGAAACGAACAACCTTCTGATACACAGAAGCTAACAGTGCCGGCATGTCCTCCCCGGTCACCTGGTAAATCATGTCGCCTTTGCCTTCCGGACCAAACCGGAAAAAATCGATTCCGCCCGTGGCGTTAAAGGAAAGACTCAGGCGAATGTTCAGGTCGTTATCAGCAACGTACCCCAGTGAACCATCATTGGCTTGTACCAGGGTCATCTCGCCACTAACCAGGTTCAGGAGATGTACTTCAGGGTTGTACTTGCCAAAGTTCGCAATAGTGATCAACACTTCATCAGGGCGTTTGCGGCCATGGGCGATAATATTGATTGTCTTGTCCGGTAGGGGTGTGAGGTTGCGGTCTTCGGCAGTTTCTACATTGACGATATGGATATCCCAGTTCTCATCACCTTCATAGTCTTTCGGATAGATGATGTGTTTGGAGTCGAAGTGCCAGCGGTACATCACCTGGCCGCTGACATCGGTGGCACGCACGCCGGCATCAGTAAAATGCGTCACCGCACGCGCGCTGGCCAGATCACTGACCTCGGCCACATACAGATTCGGTACCCCGTCAAGCGGTGCAATCCAACTGACCAGTAGCCCATCGGGGCTAATCTGCGGTACGACATAGCTGGATGGAGCCATTAGGCGCTTCAGAGGCAGCATGGGGTAATCGGCCATCGGGTCCGGTTGCTGTTTGACTTCAGCTGTAGCATTTCCCGCGGAGGAACCCTCTGTGGAGGGCTGACATGCCCACAAAAATATGGAAATCACCGCTATGACAGAAAATTGGAAAAGAGATCGCATTTTGTTCTCCAGGTTAAACTGCTGTATAAATATTTACTGGAAAAAAGGGCTCAAACGAGCCCTTTTTCAATTACCTTCACCTGCGTCTTGAGAGATTCAACCGCAGACTTAATAAAGGAAGTAACAAAGACTTCCCGGGTATTTTAGAAATGATAGCTAACATTGATACCATAGGTGCGCGGTGTAATCAGGCTGATGCTCTCGTAACCTGCACCAGTGAGAAAATCAAATCCTTCCCCTACCTGGAACCTGAATGATGAACCGTATTCATTACCCACGTTCTCAACAAATGCCTGGACGCTCCAATGGTCGTTTCGCAGACCTGCTCGCAGGTTTCCGATCGCATAGGCGTCTGAACGGTTGAGACCTGCAGGTGGGACTGTCGGATCGTCACCATTGATCACGTCACCGTAGGACTCGTCACGCCAAGAATAGCCACCATACACATAAGCTTCCCATGAACCGATCGGCCAGCTGTATTCAACCGATGCGTTAAACAGATTTTCCGGCGCATTTG
>CBDTVF010000537.1:0-1882 GCA_965363775.1 uncultured Gammaproteobacteria bacterium | reverse complement strand
TAGCCTGGTCAATACTATGAATTCAAAACAAGATTACATAGACCGCCTTGAAAATGGATCGACACGCCATTCCCATAATAAACACCTTTATTAAGTAGAGATTCGCTCGCCCACTCTTCGGTCAGGATCGACACCAGAGCCTCAAGCTCCATGCGCGCCGGGCAGCACCAATACAGAAGTGCAGACCGCCAGCATATAGAGCAAGCACAGCACGCGCTACTTGATCATAGACTCAAAAATCTTAACCTTTCGTGTGCCGTAGGGAGGCCTCATTATCTTACCCATGCTTAGCAAACCCTGCCGATACACAGCCTTGCTATGGCTAAACTGCAAAAAGCCATGATGGCCGTGATAGGCGCCCATTCCGCTGTTACCCACACCCGCCAGAGGCAGGTCCGAGCAGGCCACGTGTTGCGCACAATCATTGATTGTGACACCACCAGAAGTTGTACGCTGACAAAGCGCCTCAATTTCACCTTTGTCCTTGCCAAAATAATAAAGCGCCAAGGGACGGGGCTTGTTATTGATAAACTCGATGACCTGATCCAGTGAGTGGTAGGTCTTGATCGACAGCATGGGGCCGAAAATCTCATCCTGCATGATCAGCGATTCATCATCAGGTTCGATCGGCAGCACAAAAGGTAACTTGTGCTTTTGGGGACTGTCGAAAGATTCATTCGCTGGATTGAAAACCTCAACACGCGTACCGCGTTTTTCGAGGTCGTCAATATAGCCTTTCAGCCGCTCCCAGTGACGCTCATTAATCACCGCTGTGTACTCAGGGTTATCCAGCAACGACTCGTAACATTTGCCGAGAACCTTATATGCCTCCTGGACGAAGGACTCTGCCGTGCCCTCAGGCAGAAAGATGTAGTCTGGTGTGAGGCATAACTGCCCGCTGTTCAATGTCTTGGTTGCAATAACCCGGTCAGCAACCATCTTTATATCGGCTGAGGAGCCGACCACAACCGGGCACTTACCACCCAATTCCAGGGTCACAGGCACCAAATTGTCCGCCGCAGAACGCATCACGTGTTTTGCGATCTCCGGACCCCCGGTAAACACGAGGTGATCGAAGGGCAGCTGACTAAACCCCTGCGCGACATCCACGCCACCAGTGACCACAGCCATCTCAGCAGGGTCGAAGGCACTTTCTACCATTTCCTTGATCAACTCAGACGTTTGCGGTGTCGCTTCTGAAGGCTTCAGCATGACCCGGTTGCCGGATGCCAGCGCTCCGATGGCGGGCGAAAATGCCAACGCCACCGGGAAGTTCCAGGGCGAGATATTGCCCACCACCCCTAAGGGTTGAAACTGGAGTTCCGCCCTGCCACCGGTCAGGCGCATAAACAGTGGTGTCTTGCGCCGCTGCGGTTTCATCCACCGCCGAATTTTGCCCCGCGTTTCCTTAACTTCCATCACGGTACTGAGCACGTCCGTTGCAAGAGACTGGCCTGCAGGTCGACCGCCAAAATCCGAAGCCAGCGTCTCAACAATTCGGTCCTTGTAGCGGATATGAATATCCTTGACTCGGTCGATGCGATCTATCCTGGTTTTGGCGCTGGGAAAGCCATCGTTAAGGAACGCCTTACGCTGTGTTTCCAGTAATAATGGCAACTCATCTACATTGGCTGTCATATCCATATCCTCGCATTTACCCTTCTGGCAAAGCATTGTCCGTTTCGCTCAATGGCGATAAAAAACTCATCGCGATCTTTGCGCAATGGGTAAACCCTAGCTTTAGATACCCTGACGGCATTACTCCTGATGTCACTAGCTACACCGCCGCTTTGTTCAGCGTCGTCGTCTGCCAGTTTGTGTACTCCATCAAGCCGTGCAGGGAATTCTCACACCCCAGCCCCGATTGTTTATGGCCACCAAA
>CBDTVF010000536.1:0-1883 GCA_965363775.1 uncultured Gammaproteobacteria bacterium | reverse complement strand
ATATAGCGGTCGCCCCACATGATATGCGGGGAATTGACATGCGTGTAGGGCCAAAGGGTAATGCTGCGGTTGGGCAGCACACCGTACTTGTCAACCAGCCCAACTGGCTGCGGCAGGATGGCGACACCGCCCGGTTTGAGCATCGTGACCGCCCAGGGCGCTAATTCAAGCGCTTCATTGGCGCGGTTGCGGATGGTATGCTCGAGAACAACTTTAGCAGTCTGGTCTGACAGGGTTATTGAGATCGATTTCTGGAGACCAGTTTGCGCCTCGACAGGCTGTGTGATTACTAATCCATTACCGGTTTCTTCGATTTGGACTGCTTCATCATCCGGCAGGTAGGTGCGCGGTGGGTATTCAGGTGCGCACCAAAGACGGTGCCCGCCCCGCAGAGAGTAATATCCTGCTCCTGGACACTCTAACCTGGTATCTGGCAGCTCCGCAAACAGGTTGTGACCACCTTCCGGAGCGAAACCGATAACCCGCGGCCCAAAAGATTTCGCAACCCACAGCGTAACTATATCGTTTCCTATCTGTATGCACTCATAAAAAGCGAATTGGGTTATTTTGGTTTTTATCAAGTTTGCCTCAGCAATTGGTTCTTTCCAATTTTTCAACGCTACATCAGGAAGTATAAGAATGGAATTATACTGCGTCAAGGAATCATTCTTTTTATAGAGTAGAATATGGGCTTAGTTTATCTCCATACCAAGCACAACCAGTAGACCCATATATGCCTGTTGGCATGTATCTGGAAGGGGCTTCACCATAAGGCGTGCTCGATATGAGCGGCAATCCCTGGCAATAGTGCTAGAACACTTACGACGACCCGGGCAACCTACGGCTCGAATCCAGAGACCGCCGTGTAGTGAGCGGCGGTTCCTGGTAATATTGGGTTTCATAGGCTCACATAAAAATGCGTTTGCGGTACTTCCCGGATTTCCGATGGAACGCGGGCGGCTTCAGTCTGGTATGCCGGAATCGGGGCAGGGAACTGTGATGCGTCACATCAGGTTAACAATGAAAACTATATCCACTGGGGTACTCTGGTTCTTTTGAAAAACATCAAATTGTTCACCGGGATGCACAGGGCTGAAAAGATCATGCTGGGCATGGCTTTTCTGAGCTTTGTCAGCCTGGGTATGTATGAAGGCTCACTGGGGGTGGCTTGGCCATCTATACGTCATGATTTCGGTTTACCGTTAGATTATTTAGGAATGATCCTGGTTGCCAGTACTTGTGGGGTTCTTGTCTCCAGCTTCAACAGCGGCTGGCTATTGTCTCGCATCAATTTTGGAGTGCTGCTGGTGACCGCCAACCTGCTGCGTGCCATCGGAATGCTTGCTATTGTTGTCGTTCCCGAGTGGTGGATGGTTGTCGCTTCCGCCTTACTTCTCGGTTTTGGCGCCGGCACTATTGACAGCGGGATGAATACCTTTGTGGCTGCCCGTTATGGTTCCGGTCCGCTCAACTGGCTGCACGCAAGTTACGGATTGGGCGCCATGACTGCCCCACTTATCATTAGCAGACTGCTCGTAAACGGGCTGGATTGGCGTTGGGGTTTTATTTTTATCGCCATACTGCAGGTCATCCTGACGTTGTATTTCGCCCTAAATCTGAAACACTGGTCTAGCCGGCTGCTGCTTACCGACGCGCAGAACAATGCCCAGGACCGGGCACCCAGCTCCTTAACCCTGGGTATGTCAATAGTCTGGTTGGGGATCGCAGTATTCTTCTTTTTCGCCGGCGTTGAAATCTCGGTCGGTCAGTGGTCCTTTACCCTTTTCACTGAAGGACGCGCAATGTCGATCAATCGTGCCGGTCTGTTGGTGAGCATCTTCTGGGGATCGCTCACATTTGGTCGCATCCTGTTCGGTTTCATC
>CBDTVF010000535.1:0-1905 GCA_965363775.1 uncultured Gammaproteobacteria bacterium | reverse complement strand
CTTAAACTGATCTGTTTCGACATATTTCAACATCCATTGAATATTCAGAACGTAATTGCATCACTCTATTCTATGGTTTTACTCCGCCTTTTTCGCTATCATTCCGCTTTCTGTATTTCGTCAGGCCAAATAATGCTTTCTACTTCGACTTCTTTGAAGTTCCCAATCACTTTCAAACTGCTGATTGCCATCATGATCGCCGCTATGATGATCACGGTTTCAGGGTGCAAGAAGGATAAAAACGTCGATGATGGCCGTAGCGCTTCAGAGATGTATGACACGGCGAAAAAGTACCTGGTTCAGCAAAACTGGGGGCGAGCCATACGATCCTACCAGGGGCTGTCAACACGCTACCCATTTGGCCGCTATACAGAGCAGGCTCAATTGGAACTTGCTTATGCCTACCATAAAGGTGGCAGCCCGGAAGCTGCATTGTCAACCGCTGACCGCTTTATCAGGACCTATCCCAGTCACCCGAATGTAGACTATGCCTATTACATTCGCGGATTGACCAATTATGACCAACGCATAGGGTTTATGGAACGGTTGATGCCGTCACGTGCACGAGATCGTGATCAAACCGCCGCAAGGGAATCTTTCAGGGATTTTGATGAGTTGATCCGACGCTTTCCGGATAGTCGCTATGGGCCTGATGCAAGACAGCGCATGGTATTTTTACGCAACAACCTGTCCTTTTACGAACTGGACGTTGCCCGCTATTACCTGCGCCGCAAAGCCTATGTCGCTTCAGCCAACAGGGCCCGATTCGCTATTGAAAACTACCCCGGTTCACCAGAATTGGGCAATGCGCTCGAAATTCTGCACGTCAGTTATACCGAAATGGGATTGCCCGAACTGGCAGATGATACGATGAAAACCCTGGTCTTGAATTACCCTGATCACCCTTATGTGACCGGTGAATCCAAACAACATTTCTGGAATAAGTTGTGGCCGTTCGGCAAAGACAAGTGATTTGTTGGGTTTGACACTAAAAGATCAGGTTCTTTAAATACTCTCTTCGTGCCAACCTGATGTGATCGGGTAACGCCTGTCACGACCAAACGCTTTTGACGTGATACGCACACCTGGCGCACCCTGACGCCGTTTGTACTCGTTCCTGAGCACCATGGATGCCACTCGACGTACCACCGCCTCATCAAAACCGCCCCTGACAATATCGGCGATTGACCAGTCCTGCTCAATGTAGTGGTAGAGAATCTGATCCAGCAGTTCATATTCAGGCAGGCTGTCCTGATCCAATTGCCCGGGCGCCAACTCGGCTGAGGGCGCACGGTCTATGACTTCTTGTGGAATAGCCGGTGAAATAGTATTTCTGTAAGTGCTTAGTTCATAAACCCTGGTTTTAAGGCAGTCTTTAATCGGTGAAAATCCACCGCACATGTCACCATAAATAGTGCTGTAACCAACCGCCATTTCGCTCTTGTTACCGGTGGCAAGTACCATCCATCCGAATTTATTGGATAAAGCCATCAGCATGTTTCCGCGCACCCTGGCCTGCAGGTTTTCTTCGGTTACATCAGCAGGATATCCTTCAAACGATACTTCCATGGAATCCAACAGTGCCGTAAAGGCCTGTTCGATAGATATTTCACGGTATTCAATTTCCAACTGGTCCGCCTGTTCACGCGCAAGCTTGATGCTCAAGTCTGAAGTATGTCGACTTGGCATCATGACAGCGTGTACATGCTCTGGTCCCAGGGCATCTACCGCAAGGGCAATTGTCAAAGCGGAATCAATTCCACCGGATAAACCAAGCACTATATCGGTGAAGCCGTTTTTCAAAATATAATCTTTCAATCCGCGAACCAACACAGTGTAGATACAGGCGGTAGGGTCTTCAGCCTGGCAGATTGCTTCTGCGTTGAGGTTCGAGTCTCCCTTGCT
>CBDTVF010000534.1:0-1924 GCA_965363775.1 uncultured Gammaproteobacteria bacterium | reverse complement strand
ACCTCAGCATTATGAATGCCGCGCTCTAACCAGCTGAGCTACATCACCATTATCTGTTTTCTTAAAACCGCCCCGCCATTGCGGTCGGGGGCGGCAATTTTCCTTTTACACGGCCCGATTGTCAACCGTAAATGCCCGATTAAGGGCAGGTTTTGTCCAATTTAGCCGAGAAATGAGTAACCGAAAGCTTTTTGGAAGCGATCAACAATCTCATCCAGCGTGTGTACATGGTTTTGCGGGCCCTGTACTGCGACCTTCAATGCGCCCATCACTGAGCCAATCCGACACGCTGTTATCAGATCCAAATCATTTTGCAGTCCATAAATCAAACCTGAACGGTAGGCATCACCACATCCGGTTGGATCCAGTATGGCAGTCGGTTTTACCGTTTCGATGTGTTCTTCCTTCTCTTTTGTAATCAGGGTCGAGCCATCACCACCACGTGTAATGATCAACGCATCGAGTTGTTCTGCCACCTCTTGCTTTTCCAAGCCGGTGCGTTCCCGGATGAGCTGGAATTCATAATCATTGGCGACCAGCCAGTTCGCTTCCTTGATAAAGGTCCTGAGATCGTCACCATCAAACAGGGTCATGGCCTGGCCTGGATCGAAAATATGTGGAATACCCAATCGATCGAAATCCCGACTGTGTTGCAACATGGCCTCGCGACCGTCCGGAGCCACGATACCCAGGGTTATTCCGTTTGTATTCTCGACCCTGTTTAAATGACTCTCCTGCATTGCACCTGGGTGAAAAGCAGTAATCTGATTGTCATCAACATCCGTGGTAATAAAAGCCTGCGGGGTGAATTCTCCCTCCAGATGACGAATATAACGGGTGGATATACCCAGTGTCTCAAGACGTCGCTGGTAGGGTCCGAAATCATCACCAACTGTAGCCATCGGGTAGGGGTCGCCACCCAGCATTTTCAGGTTGTAGGCAATATTGCCGGCAACGCCGCCAAACTGGCGTCGCATTTCGGGAACCAGGAAAGACACATTAAGCATATGTACCTTGTCTGGAATGATATGGTCTTTGAAGCGCTCCGGGAAAACCATGATGGTGTCATAAGCCAGGGAGCCACAGATTAATGCTGACATACTTTGGTCCGTACCTGTTTCAGAAAAGCGGTTAAGGGAACCGCCCAGTTTACCTTATTTTGCCGTGGCGACCGACAGTTTATTGAAAACTGGGCTAACTAAGGAACCTCTGATTTATTCTGAGCGACGTAGATTGCAATTCAAAATGTTCAACTTCAAGGCGCGAATCGCAGGTAATAGCTGGCTATTGACAAGATTTGCAACGCAGAAGTTGGATATTTTGGATGTAAGATACGAGTTCATGAATAGATCAGAGGTTCCTTAAATTAATATCAGGGTTATGTTGCTTGCTGAAAAGCAGGCTGACTGATACATTATCATTCCTGACCCTGGCATTTTCCCCCGGAATTTAACAACATGGTTTTCAAGAGTCTTCGTGGTCTTTTTTCTAACGATCTATCAATCGATTTAGGTACGGCAAATACGCTGGTATATGTGCGTGGCAAGGGCATTGTGCTGAACGAGCCGTCGGTGGTGGCAGTGCGTATGGACCGTGGCCCCGGCGGGCCCCAGTCGGTAGCAGCCGTTGGCAGTGCGGCCAAGAGCATGCTGGGTCGAACACCCGGTAATATACGTACGGTCCGGCCATTGAAAGATGGCGTGATCGCTGATTTCAACATGACCGAAGCGATGCTTCAGCATTTTATCAAGCAAGTGCATGAGTCGCGTTTTCTGCGTCCGAGTCCGCGTGTCCTTGTATGTGTCCCCTGTAGTTCCACACAGGTTGAACGTAAGGCGATCAAGGAATCGGCTGAAGGTGCGGGTGCTCGTGAGGTATTTCTTGTTGAGGAACCCATGGCGGCGGCAATTGGTGCTGGCATTCC
>CBDTVF010000533.1:0-1944 GCA_965363775.1 uncultured Gammaproteobacteria bacterium | reverse complement strand
CGGTAACGATCAACCCATTTCCGCCTCGCATGGCAGAGACTTTTGCTCCGAGCTTCCGCAACGTGAATTCGATCCGGACAAGGCAAAGTTTCATTTCAAGAAATCAGGTTACAGTAGCGCAGAGCTTCACGTTGCACCGGTTACTTCCGGTATTGAGGACACCTGTCTTTTGGCCCAGGCCAACTGCGCCAAGATCGGCTTCGACCTGCAGCTGAAAAAAGTACCCAACGATGGTTACTGGGGCTCGGTGTGGATGAAGGAACCGATAAACGTGGTTACCTGGAACATGCGCCCGACGGCTAATTCACAAATGGCCATTCAGTTTGCTCCGGGTGGCAACTGGAACGATACCTTCTGGAACAATGATCGCTTCGGAGAACTGCTGTCCTTGTCACTGGCGGAGACCGATCCGGCCAAGCGCCATGCACTCTTTTGTGAAATGCAGACACTGATCCACGAAGGTAGCGGCATGGTTATTCCAGCCTTTTCAAATATCAATGATGGTATTAGCGATAAAATCATGGGAATGCCCACCGTACCGCTTGGGCAATGTGGTGCGATGGAATGGCCGGAGTACATCTGGCTGGCATAAGGTTAAGATAGGTTACGAAGTATTAATGCCCGTAAAAAAAAGAAATTTTTTACGGGCTTTTTTACAGCTGTAACAAATAATAAAACCCTGTCCTAAATCGGGGTGAAAGACAAAAAACAGGCTTGCAGTTGAATCTCTGCAAGTAAGTACTAATAATATTTCTGGAGGATTGGTCCGATGATGAAACAAATGGTGTTGCAACGGATTGCGATTGGTTTCGCCACTTTATGGGTGGTTTCAGTTATCGTTTTCATAATGACCAGCTGGTTACCGGGTGACGTCGCGGCGATCATGCTGGGACAGGCTGCAACGCCCGAGACGCTGGCCGCACTTCGCGCCCAAATGGGCACGGATCAACCCCTGATAATCCAGTATTTCAGCTGGCTCGGCAATCTGGCGACAGGCGATCTCGGTATATCAAAGGCTGGTGGCGCCACTATTTCCAGTTTAATCAGCAGTCGAATCGGCAATACCATGTTGATGGCGGGACTGGTTGCGCTTATCTCAATACCTTTATCGATAACGATTGGGCTTTATGCGGCTATGTACCCCGGCACCACGCTGGATCGAACCGTGACCTTCTGCACCTTGAGCACCATTTCCGTGCCTGAGTTTTTCATTGCTACGGTAATGGTATTGATCCTTGCGGTGAATTTGCAATGGTTGCCGTCTACCACCTACCTGTCGGGAGACGAATCCTTCTGGCAACTGTTAAAAGCGGTGGCAATGCCGTTAATTACCCTGGTGATCGTAGTATCGGCGCAAATGATTCGAATGACCCGTGCCGGCATACTCAACGTCATGAACTCGCCTTACATAGAGATGGCTATTCTTAAAGGGGTGCCGAGAAAACGCATCATCCTGCGTCACGCATTTTTTAATGCGATTGGCCCGATTGTGAATGTCATTGCCTTGAACCTCGCCTATTTAGTCAGCGGTGTGGTAATCGTCGAGACCATATTTTCTTATCCTGGTCTGGCGAAATTGATGATCGATGCCGTGCAGACTCGAGATCTACCTCTGGTGCAGGCCTGCGCGATGATCTTCTGTGGTGTCTACGTTGTGCTGATCATCCTGGCCGACGTCGCATCGATACTTTCCAACCCGCGCCTAAGACAGCCTAAATAGGTCAGAGGATAAAAATTATGACTACTACACAATTAAAAGAAGAAGAAGTAATCGCCAAACTCGATGCGTTCGCTGAATTACCGGATGCACCGCCGAAACGCCGACTTAAACTGTCTTGGGTTGGAAAACTGGGGGTCGCAATAGTGGTCTTCTGGGTGGTTATTGTGTTCATCGGGCCGTCGATTGCACCCTTTCATGAAATGGATATGGAAGGCGATGACAGC
>CBDTVF010000532.1:0-1945 GCA_965363775.1 uncultured Gammaproteobacteria bacterium | reverse complement strand
TCCGAGGACGGTATACCTGTTGTAAAACAGGCTCTGGGTGAACCCTGAAATAGGTATACTATCCCTCTAGTTTCTGGGGCAGGCGTCGAGAAGACTTGAATATTCTATCCGGCGACTATAGTTTTGCCTGATTCACCTTCAAGTCCTCGTGTTAATTTTGTGGCGCAACCCGAGTTTATAGATATCTCCCCAATGAGTTGAATGCACTGAAATGTCTTATTTCTGGTTAGTCCTGTTAGCTGTTCCGGTACTGCTCCTGGTAAGCTTTCGCATCTTTAGATCAATAAAAACTGCTAGAGGCTACGTCGCCCTGCATGCTGCCAATAGCTGGTTTGTTGACAATGATATCAACTCTGAGTCGGTAGATTTTCAAGCATACGATGGTGCCGGTCTGGCCAGAAATGAAGGGGCCGTGATCATTGTTGGCGTCGGCGAAAACAGCCACTCAGAGTTTGTCGGATTTGCGCTGGAAGTCATTCGGGGTGAAGGCGTTGTAGCCGCCGAAATATTGAACCCCCATGGTGTTGCATCACCGCAATACCTCGCGCTAAGACCCGCCCGGGCGGCTGGCCTAACCATTCTCGACTTCTTGGTTCAGCAAGCAGAAAAACAGCGCGAAAGTGCCTCAGATTCGAATTCTGGGGACTGAATACCAGTTACAAAAATCCTTTTTCTAATAACCATATTCTGGATGCCGGGTAAAGTATGGCCGAAAAAACTGGAGATAGAGGCAAAGGGACACACGCTTTTGCCTCAGGCAGAAGTCAAGGTTCCGAAGATTAGGCGCATGCATTTCTGTCTCATGCTATCCCAATCTATGAAATTCAATGAGAGAGCGTGTGTCCCGAATGACGGCAGGTTTTGGCTTAAGTAAGTACCAGTCGGATCAGGTCTTTGATTTTGCCACAAGTCGTTATGCCCACAAGTAAATAACGCCGGTAAAATTTGGTTGCTTTGGTACCTGCATGTAAATACATTCAAACTCAAAGACTTGATCCCGGTTTTCAACTCCGGTATTCACTAAGTAGCAGCTTTGGCTTGCAACGAAACAGGTGGGCGGGAATAATTTGAATACTGGCAAGATGTACCATGGGATAGTTGGATGAGTCATCGGAATGGGAGTGTGTTATGGCGGGTGTAACAGGAAGAGTGGCACTGGTAACGGGTGCGGGTCGTGGCATCGGGCGGGTAACGGCTGAACTGCTGCTTTCGCGTGGTGCACGGGTAATGGCGGTCGCGCGCAGCGAGCATGAATTGCAAACCCTCGGCACGGACTACGTCGTCGCGGACCTCGGCACGGAAGACGGGTGTAATCTCGCGGTGAAGGAGACACGCAAGCGCCTGGGACCGGTTGAAATTCTGGTTTGCAATCACGGTATTGGTTCGGCCCATGAGCGCGTGATCTGGGAGCAGGATTCGGAGCTGTGGCGTGAAACCATGCGCATCAATCTGGATGGCCCTTATTTCCTGTCACGGCTTGTGGTCAAGGACATGATCGAACAGGGTTACGGCCGGCTGGTGTTCACCAGTTCGACGGCTGGACAGGTGGCGGAATACGCTGGCAGCGCTTATAACAGCTCGAAACATGGCCTGCTGGGCTTGATGCGCTCGGTTTCCCAGGATGGCGGGCCGCATAACGTGACTTCCAACGCCGTGCTGCCCGGCTGGGTGCGAACACCCATGGCTGAGAAGTCAGCCGCGGCTGAAGCCGATGAACGTGGTATCACCACGGACCGGGTGTGGAAGGAAAGATCCGCGCTTTATCCGCCGGGCCGGGTCGTGACACCCGAAGAAGTAGCCGAAGTAATCGCCTTCCTCGCATCCGAAGAATCAAGTGGCGTCAGCGGCGAGGCAATCGCCGTGGCACTGGGCAATAATTTTTAAATCCCAAACCAGATTTGTCGGAGACTCCATGACATCGAGATACTCCATGTCATGGAGTCTC
>CBDTVF010000531.1:0-1974 GCA_965363775.1 uncultured Gammaproteobacteria bacterium | reverse complement strand
TGCCGGACCGGGTGCTGGTTTCCACCGGGGATGGCAACACACTCAGCGCCATCTGGAAGGGCTGGTGTGATCTCAAAGCCGTCGGCCTGATCGATCGACTTCCGAAAATCGACTGTGTTCAGTCTGAGGCCAGCGCGGCGATTTGTAACGCTGTTCGCCAGGTCAGGAGTGCTGACGGCTTAAACACGGACTGGTCAAAACTGGTGGTTGAGGAAGTGAAAGCATCAACGCTGGCCGATTCCATAGCCGTTGACCGGCCCCGTGATGGTCTTGCAGCCGTGAAGGCCGTGATTCAATCCGGTGGCGAGGCGGTCACGGTTGCGGATAAGGAGATTCTTGCAGCCATTCCTGAGATTGCCAGCGCCACCGGTGTCTTTCCGGAACCTGCTGCTGCAGCGCCATGGGCAGGTCTTAAAAAAATGGTAGGGAAACAAACGGTCGACAAAGATGAGTTGGTGGTGTGTATTGTTTCCGGTAGTGGTCTCAAGGATGTCGCCAATACCCAGTCCGTTGTCGACAAACCACAACTGATTGAGCCATCACTCGAGGCTTTGCGGGCCTGTGGGAGCTGGTGATTCCTTCCTGTTGTCCGGCCAGAACGTATCAAAAACCGCGACGGCCATAGTTCCGTAAATCGCAATCACGATGAATAAACCCATGCGGGAGTAGAACGCAGCGCTGGCATCGCCGGACCCTGTCAAAGCCGGTGTCAGAATGATCATCATGGTCAGCAATGCATAAGACCACATTCCTCCTCGTGGATGCATGCCAGGCCCCTGGAAAATACGTGAGCCATAAAGCAGGCAAGCGATTGCGATGAGCAGGCAAAACATCAACAGCGACGGCCAGATAAGCATGACCTGGAAGCCGATAAGGGCACCCAGGCCACCCCACAATGTAGATTCCATTTGTTCCCTGCCCATGGCGCGACTGGCCTCGGCGTTAGCCTGCTGACCCATGCTTGCGACCTTGATCATGACGACAATATAAGAAATGCTGGAACTGATAAACAGGAAGATTATCACCCATGGTAAAACCACGGCCAGCGAGCGTAGCGCGTTTCTGCGCGCTCTTAGCCGGCTTGGTTTTGCGGGCGATGCTGGTGGTGTCTTTTTCGGACTTGTACTTTGAGGAGGCGGAAGATCCGGAAGCAGGGCGTGCGCAATGGCCACAAAAATGATTCCGACGGCAGCGCTAACAGCAATTGAGTGGATCACGATGATCATGGCTTCGGCGCTGACCGAACCCACTGTCACAACCATCGTTAAACCAATGGTCATGAACGTACCCATCACTGGCGAACCACCGCGGGCGGTGTAATAAAAACTACCAAATATTGCCAGGATGACCAGGATGATACCTGCCCAGCGGGCATGCATCAGGAAAGGTAAAAGCAGTATTCCGAAATATGCTGGAATGACCAGGGCCAGTACAAATTTTAAGCCACTCTTAAGTGTGGGTGCCGGTAAAGGCACTGCCAGTATGAACATGGTGAAGATAGCGGCGATAAATGACAGGGGCCAGTTGACAAGCTGGCAAAAGCCCATCGACAAGGCCGTGCCAAGGGCCAGACGCAGAATACGGCGACTGGCAACTTCCGTACCGTTATTCGCAGTTTGGAGCATTAGTAAAGATAGGTAAGAATGCTGTCCAACCAAACCTGCAGATTGGCCAGTGTATTGATCAGCGGGTTGGTTCCGGTAAACACCACTACGGAGGCCTGGGAGCCTACCCGCAAATGTGTAATGTCCGATTGGGTGAGTGCGTCAAAATCTATCAACACCGGGTAGCGTTGTGCAGAGCGCAGCCAACTCTGGTCATTTTTGATCGTTGGCAGACTACCGAGCGGTGCGGAATCAACGGCAACACCAAAACCAAGCTCACGCACAGTGCCGGAATAGACTTCACCTGGCAGAACATCGAAAACAATTTTTACCCTGTCGCCGGGATTGATATTGCCCAGGTTGTTTTCAG
>CBDTVF010000530.1:0-1984 GCA_965363775.1 uncultured Gammaproteobacteria bacterium | reverse complement strand
ACCAGTTTGCTGGAGGTCAAGGGCAAGTACACTTTTGAAGTCATTGTTGTCGATGACCAGTCGAGCGATGAAAGCGCCCACCATCTGTCAAAAATCACAGGGCTGACACATCTGAGAAATGAAAAGAACCTCGGTTTTGTCGGTGGTTGTAACCGCGGTGCCAGGCATGCCCGTGGGGACTACGTTGTTTTCCTTAACAATGACACGCAGGTCCTGGAAGGTTGGCTGGATGAACTGATCGATACTTTCGACCGTGAACCCCTGGCTGGTCTCGTAGGTTCACGCCTGGTTTATCCCGATGGCAGTCTGCAGGAGTCCGGTGGCATCATATTCAATGATGGTTCCGGCTGGAACTATGGCCGTGACCAAAATGCGGAAGACCCGAAATATCACTTTTTGCGTGAATCCGACTATGTCTCCGGTGCCTGTATCGCACTGAAAACAAAATATTTTCACGAACTTGGCGCATTTGATGAACGCTATGCGCCAGCCTACTACGAGGACACCGACCTGGCCTTCCGCGTGCGTGAATCCAGCCGCAAGGTATTCATCCAGCCCCAGTCTGTGATTGTCCATTACGAGGGTGTGACATCGGGTACAGACACATCCAGTGGCATCAAGAAATATCAACTCATCAATCAAAAAACATTTGTTGAGCGCTGGCAAAAGGTGCTCGAATTACAGCCTGATCCGGTTTTGGACCCGTTTAATGGACCCGCCATCCGCTATGCAAGCCAACATCGTCTCAAGGGACGCATCCTGTTCATCGATGCAACCACACCAGAGCCCGACAAGGATTCGGGCAGTGTACGCCTGACAAACCTGATGCAGTGCTTCAGGGATCTGGGCTACGGCGTGACATTTTTTGCAGATAACCGCGCCTATGCGGGTAGTTACACCCGTGACCTGCAAAAGACAGGCGTCGAGGTATTGTTCAACCCCTGGCTGACATCCTTGCATGAGTTCTTCCGTAAACGGGGTCGTGACTTTGATTACATCTTTGTCAGCCGGCACTATATAGCCGTTAACTATATATCCATGATCAAGCGCTACTGCCACCATGCCCGATTCATCTTTGATACGGTTGATCTGCACTATCTGCGTGAGCAACGCCTGGCTGAACTGGAGCAGAGTAAGACACTGAAACGCACCTCCAGGTTAACCCGCCGTTCGGAGCTGAGAGTCATCAAGGCTGCAGACGCAACGCTGGTCGTCAGCAGTGTGGAAAAAGAGGTGCTGAGCGAGGATGCGCCGGGTGAGAAGGTACATGTTTTATCCAATATCCACCAGGTACCCGGACGTGACAAAGATTTTGCAGACCGAAAGGACATCTACTTTGTCGGTGGCTACCAGCATCCACCCAATATCGATGCCGCGTGCTGGTTTGTTAATGATGTCTGGCCGTTGATTCATGAACAATTGCCGGATATGCGTTTCCACCTGATTGGCAGCAAAGCCCCTGAGCGGGTCCAGGCCTTAAGCGGTGATGGGGTGGTATTTCACGGCTTTGTCGAATCGCTGGATCCATTCCTCAGCGATTGCCGCTTGGCAGTTGCACCGTTGCGATATGGTGCAGGTGTAAAAGGCAAGGTCAATATGAGCATGGCTCACGGGCAACCGGTGGTCGCCACCCCGGCAGCGGCGGAAGGCATGTATGCCGAACATGGAAAAGAGTTGCTGATAGCCGAAGATGCAGAAGCCTTTGCCCGCGAGGTCGTCAGGCTGTATCAGGATGAGGCATTGTGGAACCGTTTATCCGTTGCTTCAGTGCAAAACGTCCAGGATCATTTCTCCCTGGCAGCAGCACGCGACAGCCTGACCAAGTTGTTCGATTCATTTGAAACGTAAATTTATTACGCACGGGCAAAACCATCAAGGCTGATGAAACGTAGGGTGGGTAACTTGTTACCCACGGGCAAAACCATCAAGGTTGGTGAAACGTGTCGGTGTGTGGGGTGCCGGTGTTATTACGTACGGGTTATTG
>CBDTVF010000529.1:0-1990 GCA_965363775.1 uncultured Gammaproteobacteria bacterium | reverse complement strand
AGCGGCAGCACCACGCATTTCTCCGTTGCCGATGCCGATGGCAACATGGTGTCCTATACCAAGACCATCAATCATTTTTTCGCATCGGGCATCACCGTTCCTGGAACGGGTATCCTGTTGAACGACCAGATGGACGATTTCGACAAGCGACCGGAACAGGCGAACTCCATTGTTGCCGGCAAAAAACCCCTGAGCAGTATGAGTCCAACCTTTTTATTAAAAGATGATAAGCCGTTTGCAGCCATCGGTTCGCCCGGAGGTAAACGCATCATTACCACCATGGCCCTGCTGATCAGCAATATGATTGATCATGACATGGGTATCCAGACGGCCATTGATGCGCCACGGATCTGCAATTATGAATATGGCCGCTTGAAAATTGAATCACGGATTCCAGCCGATGTTCAGGATGACTTGCTGCTAATGGGCTACGAACTGGATGTGAAAAAGGACTTTGATCTCTATTTTGGTGGTGCCCAGGGGGTCGTGATTGACCATGAAACTGGTGAATTGTTTGGTGGTGCCGACCCACGTCGTGACGGCAAGGCAATCGGATTCTAAAAGGGATTATCATGCGACCTTATATCAATAGCGGACCTGCATTTTTTGGCAGGCTTACAGTTCTCATGCTGGCATTGTTGGTTTTCAGTGTTGCTTGCACACATCCTGTAGGTCAAGACGGTAAATCACCTGAATGGCTACCCGCGCTGCTGGAGAAGGAGAGCATCACCATCGTCATCACTGACTCCGGTCTCGGTGGTCTTTCGGTTGTTGCTGATGCTGCCGTCAAGTTTCAACAGAATCCGGTCTTCAAAGAGGTAAACCTGGTATTTGCCAGTACCCTTTTCTCGGATCAGGGTGGCTACAACAGTCTTCAATCCCGTGAAGAAAAACTGAAAGTATTCAGCAGCGCCCTGCAGAGTATGCAGGATCGCTATTCGCCCGATATCATCCTCGTTGCCTGTAATACTCTTTCTGTTCTCATCCCGGATACCGAGTTTGCGGCGACCTCTTCTGTTCCGGTGGTCGGGATTGTCGAAGACGGTGTCGAACAGATAGCGGAACAATTAAAAGACAACCCCGAGGGAAGGAATATCATTTTTGCCACACAGACCACGGTCGATGAGGCGACGCACAAGAATCAGCTACTGGAACTGGGTTTCAAGGACGAACAGATCATGGCCCAGTCCTGCCCTCAACTAAGCCTGTATATTGAGCAGGGTTATGACAGCATGTATGCGGAAATGCTAATTGATGCCTATGTCGATGAGGCGCTATCCGGAATGGAAGAAACCAGTGGTTCCTTATCCGTCAGCTTCAACTGTACCCATTTCGGCTACTCACTGGATTTCTGGGAGAAGGCCTTTGCCTCACGTGGTGTGGAGGTCTCGGCATACCTTGATCCCAACACAAAAATGATCGATTTCCTTTTGCCCGGTGAATTACAGCAACGTTACCAGCAGTCGAAAATCGACGTGAAAGTGGTTTCCATGATCGACATCCCCGCAGAAAACCAGGACTCGATTGGACGTTATCTGCATTCAGTTTCACCGGCTACCGAGACCGCCCTGCATCATTTTGAACTGATACCAGATTTGTTCGAATGGCGTGAGTTGGTTTCCCGACCTCAGAAGTAAAGCCGTTTTATATGGTGTATGACCATGAAACCATCTGCCTGGCGATCGGTATATTGCTGGGTATGCTCTACTATCACAAAACCGGTTGGGCCTGTGGGGGGATAATCACACCGGGTGTCATCGCAATCTATATTAGCGATCCGGACAAAGTGCTGGTCTCGATGGCGGCCGGTCTGGTTACCTGGATTGTGTTGAAGTTTCTGGTTCATTTCACCGGTATTTACGGGCGTCAACGCCTGGCGGCAGCGATGTTGATCGCGCTGGCACTACGCTATCCGCTGGTGTCGGTTTGGGGTGAAACCTCCTTATGGCTTGGCTGGGTTGTGCCGGGTTTGATGGGTGCAGATATTCAG
>CBDTVF010000528.1:0-1992 GCA_965363775.1 uncultured Gammaproteobacteria bacterium | reverse complement strand
TCCGGTCTGCTACGTGGCGAGCCCTGGATACAGATGGTCATGACAGCCATTGCACTGGCGGTAGCCGCTATTCCAGAAGGACTGCCCGCGGTGGTCACAGTGACCCTGGCAATCGGTTTGCAACGTATGGCACGCAACCAGGCCATCGTCAAACGACTTGCAGCAGTGGAAACCCTCGGTTGCACCTCCGTGATTTGTACTGACAAAACCGGCACATTAACTGTTAACCAGATGACTGCCCGCCAGCTATACACCGGTGGCGAGCACCTTAGCGTGAGTGGGGAAGGTTACGGCATCACTGGCGAAATCACCGGCGACAACGACAGCCTGCCGGATATGAAAGCCCTGCTGATGCCCATTGCATTATGTAATGACTCCCAGCTACGCGCAGGCACAGTCAACGGCGATCCGATGGAAGGGGCCTTGCTGGCAGTCGCCCAAAAGGGTGACTTTGATCCCGAATTCCTTAGGCAACGTTATCCGCGTATTGCTGAAATTCCGTTTGACGCAGAACACAAATACCAGGCAACTTTCCACCTGGTTGGTGAACGCGTTCGAATATTGATCAAGGGCGCACCGGAAGTACTGATCGACAGCTGTGAGAAGGTATATCGCGAACACGGTGATATACCGCTTGATGAAGAGCAGAACCGACAGATTGAAAACGCTAACGAGAAAATGGCGGACACCGGCCTGCGCGTGCTGGCCGTTGCATGGACAGAACTACCGGTACGGGATTTTGAGCCCAACGGTGACCTTTTTGTATATGTGAAGAACCTCGTGTTTACCGGTCTGGTGGGCTTAATGGATCCGCCAAGACCCGAAGTACGTGACGCCATTGCCCTGTGTCACAAGGCCGGCATCTCCATCAAGATGATCACCGGTGATCAAAAAACCACCGCCGCCGCCATCGCCCGCGAACTGGGCATCAAGGGCAGGGTGATAACCGGTATCGAGCTTGATAGGCTGGAAGATACCCAACTGGCCGAAGAGATTGACGACATCGGTGTTTTCACCCGGGCCACGCCAGAGCAAAAAGTACGCATCGTGCTGGCCTTGCAGGCACATGATCACGTCACGGCGATGACCGGTGACGGTGTAAATGATGCACCCGCACTCAAGACTGCCGATATCGGCATAGCCATGGGATTGACCGGTACTGATGTCGCCAGGGAAGCGGCAACCATGGTGCTCACGGATGATAACTTCGCCACGATCGTAAAAGCCGTCAAAGAGGGCCGCACAATTTACGACAACATCGTAAAATTCGTGCGCTTCCAGCTATCCACAAATATCGGCGCCATCCTGACAGTGCTAATAGCGCCTTTCATGGGGCTACCATTACCGTTTACCCCCATTCAGCTGTTGTGGGTGAATATCATCATGGATGGGCCGCCTGCCATGGCGCTGGGTGTAGATCCACCAATGCTCGACACCATGAACGCCAAGCCGCGCAAGACCACCGACCGCATCCTGAAATTACGTCTTTTGGGTAAATTGATTGTTTACGGAGCCACCATGATGGTCGGCACACTGGGCATCATGTGGTGGGAAATGCGCAACGGCACGAGGATGCACGCACAAAGCATGGCCTTTACCACCTTCGTTTTATTCCAGGTGTTCAACGCATTCAACGCCCGGGTATTGAAGAGAAGCATCTTCAACCCGAACTTCCTCCGCAACCGAATGTTGTGGATCGCACTGATCGGAGTGGTTGTGCTACAGGTATTGGCAGTGGAATGGACACCTGCCCAGGGCATATTCAAAGTCGAAAGCCTGAGCCTGCAAGATTGGGGAGTAGCCACATTGATAGCCAGTTCCGTGGTGGTATTGGAAGAGTCACGCAAGTTGTTATTGCGGATTTTTCGGCCGCACGTGAAATTCCTAAACTGATTTTACCAGCTACATAAACTCCAAATGGAGTGTAGGGTGGGTAACTTTTTACCCACGGCTCTTAAATTCAAAACGTGGGTAACAAGTTACCCACCCTAC
>CBDTVF010000527.1:0-1998 GCA_965363775.1 uncultured Gammaproteobacteria bacterium | reverse complement strand
GTAGTGCGACCCTTCAGGGTCGTGCAGCACGAGGCTAAAGCCTCGCACTACATTTTTAAACTTTGCTCTGTCATTTTGCATTTTGATTTTTGCATTTTGATTTTTGCCTGTTGTAAGGGGAGCGGGGCCAGGGCTTGCTCCTGCTTTTAGTCGCCTGGATTCAAGATGAGCCTGTTAACGGTAGCTGACTCGACTTGCTCCCGTGTCCAGAGCATAGGATAATATTCCATGTTGCACCACAGGTCGATCATGTCGTCATAGTGCTGACTGTAAGGATGACCGCTCTCACCGGTAGTATGAACGGTGACGCTTTGTGTGAAGTCACCAACGTCAACGATCATGCGCATGGATGGTAAGCTGGACACGGTGAAGTCACCGGAACTGACAGTCCACCGATTTGCATTAATGGTATCTGTGCTGCCGCTGGTGGCAAATGGACCGCGATTGACGATATTCTCAATCAGACCAACGCCGCTCAATCCAAGCGGGTTACTGACGAAGGTTGCAGTATGTAACTCGCTCCATCTCCAATCATTGCGATTTTCACCAAGCGCAGCAATCGTGTTGGCGTAACCTTCACGGAATGAGCGAACCAGAATGTCGTCGCGGGTTTCAACTACATCCTCTGTCGTAATATCGTCCCACCAGGCGTTGTCAGGTTCTTCCATCAGCAAAAACGTAGCCCACATTTCCCTGCTATCACCATCCGGTTGTACCTCTTCACCTAGCTGGTCGCCATACAGGTTGTCCACCAATTTTGCCCAGAACTCGGCGTACAACGCAGCTTGCGGGCTGTCCGCATTGCATTGATAGTCCCATTCAAGCAGCCAGTCGCGAGCTTCAGCCATCTCGGTATCAGCGAATTGCAGGCTGGCGAGGTAAGGCATCAGTTCTTCGGCGCTAATCAGCTTATTGTCGCCCTGAATAGCCTGGAAGCTGGCAATGGTATGTGGTGCCTTTTCTTTCAGCAGCTCAACAATCCGTTGCCCGCGATAGCCGTAGTTCCATTCGTGGCTGATGACGTAGTTTCGTCCCTCGCCCAGTTCCTGGGCCAGCTGGTCATAGTACTCCAGGGGAACAAGTGCCTGGTTGGCGGTGACAATATAGCCACGTTCCGGGTTGAGGACACGGGGGAGGTCATCGTATGGGATGAAGCCCTGCCATTCAAACTCGTCTGTCCAGCCCGGGACGGGAAGGAGCCCGCTGTGATTTTCAGCGCGGATGGGAATGCGGCCAGGCGTCTGATAGCCGATGTTACCTTCCACGTCGGCATAAACGAAGTTCTGCGAAGGAACATCCCAGTACTGGAGCGCTCCGCGGAATTCTTCCCAGTTAGTTGCTTTGTTAAGCTTAACAATCGCCTGCGTGATCGTGCCCGGGTCTAAAGCCGTCCAGCGCAATGCCACCGGGTCTTCATTGTTGAAGCCAGTGATTCCACCGGTTTCTTCGTTTATCTGATTATCGTTGATGATTGGCCCGAGGTGCGTTTCACGAACCTGGATGGTGATTGGTTCTTCGCCGTCTCCAAAGTGAATGGTTTCCTCGTACAGGGTCATATCACGCCATTCGCCATTCCACTCGTACTGGAGTGGATTATCAGGATTGACACGAATACGATACAAATCGAATACATCAGGGCCAACGTTGGTCATCCCCCAGGCAATAAAGTTGTTGTGGCCGATGATGATTCCCGGTGAAGGTGCGAAGGTAAACCCTGCTATGTCCAGAGGAGATTCTCCGTTGGCGGGTTGGCAGTGCAAGCCGATTTGGTACCAGATTGATGGCATCTGAATGCCCAGGTGAGGGTCATTGGCCAGCAGCGGCATGCCGCTCGCCGTCATGCTGCCGCTGACTACCCAGTTATTGCTGCCGAGGCCTGAGCTATCACCGGAAGTCAGGTGCGTGTCCAGGTAGATGTTTTCGATGGGCAACGTATCAACTTCAGGAGGCACGGTGGTGCTGTTAACCTGGCTGGTGAGAGTTGATTCTGTTATGGGC
>CBDTVF010000526.1:0-2004 GCA_965363775.1 uncultured Gammaproteobacteria bacterium | reverse complement strand
AATGCAAATGTTGAAGCAGCGGAAATTTCGCTGTCCGTGCCCCTGATTACCGATAAGGCAGCCCAGCAATGGGGAGACAACAGGGCGGCGGAATTTCGTTACCTCGCTACACAGACAATAACGGTTTACTCGACTAACGTTAAAGCTGTGCGTAATACCATGGGCGGTCTGATCGATCTGGGTAAGCAGGGCATTGTGTTTTCCGGTGATGCCTATCAGAACCAGGTGCAGTACCTGTTCATCCGGCTGAATGAAATCAAACCCGACATGATCGAACAGGCCACCACTGCTGCACGTGAAATTGGCCTGAAGTTCGCCAATGACTCTAGCAGCACACTGGGTAAAATCCGCAAGGCTTCGCAAGGTCAGTTTTCCATTGAACCGCGTGATACCAACAATCCCCAAATCAAGAAGGTTCGCGTGGTCTCTACGGTTGAGTACTACTTGTCCGATTAAGAAAGGAGTCGTCATCATCGATGTACCAGCTCAATGCCCGGCAAGCACTACCGTCATTGTTACGGGCACACTTAGCGATGGTTCATCAGGCTCCTAGTTTCCAAATACGGTTTTCAAAATATCCGTCGTGCGTTTCAAGGGGTCCTCGCGAATCGCTGCTTCTTCTTTTGCGAGATAGTAAAAAATGCCATCCATGCCTTTTTGCACGACATAGTCACTTAAATCAGCGTCAATCTTTGGTGCAAACGGCACTGATTTATAGCTTTTCATCACATCGTCATACATCTTGACCGCACCGACATCTGCAAGGCTTTCATCAACAACAGGTTTCATTTCGAGTGCCAATGGTGCAGACATTTTTGATTTGAAATATTGGGTTGCGGCGTCATCAGGGCCTTTGTAGATTGCCATGACGTCATCGAGGGTCATGTCATTGATCGCATTCAAGAACAGGCTTTTTGCCTTCGGGGTAGCGACTTCGGCGGCCCGGTTCAGTCCCAATTCGAGATCGGTCAACATCGAGTCCATTCCGATTCGGCCAAGTATGCTTCTGACCTGGTCAAACTGGCTGGGAAGTGAAATATGAATTTGCGGGTCGAGATTAAACCCGTCTGTCGTGCCAAGATTACCCACAACCGTTTCGGTTCCTACCCTCAGGGCTTCTTTCAGTCCGGCGGCAACTTCATCGTTGCCAAGCAGTTGTTCCTTGGTTTCTGGTGCACCGAGTTTTTCTTTAAGCTTATCCAGCCAGCTGGCATGCAGAGCGTTACTGCCCAGTAGCATTAAGGCCACTGCCAGGAAAGAGAGCAGTATTCGCATGGTGCCACCCGTGCATATCGACTTTGAAAAGCTAAACATGATAGTTTTCCTGATTAATTCATGTGGTTACCCTTAGTATAGACAGAAAGGGGGGCAGAGTACTTGCCCGATACTTCAACCCGCTTGAAGGAATTTACCGTGTTTGCCGGTCTCAATCCGGGATTAAAACAATCAGACAGCAAATTCATAATAATGCAGTGGCGCTGATCAGCATTTGTATCGCAGTCAGCACACTTGCCTACAATCAAACAGACACGGGTGGCGGTATTGGGCGTATTAAATGAACTGGATTGATTTTTTTACTTGCCCGGTATAATGGTAGCCTGCCACGCAACGGCTTGCCACTCACCGCCACGCTTTAAAAACGTGCCCGTGTTGAAATAATTCTTCACTTCCGAGCCATCTTCCGGCGTCCCAACCAGTTGAAATGTGACAATCGCAGTCGTTCCAAAAAGCTGTACCTTCACGTCCTCGCCTGTATAAGCCATGACCGGTCCGTCGTCCTCTTCCTCACTCGCTCCATCAAAGCCGGCCAAAACGTCCGCCTTTCCACGCCGTGTGCCATTGGATGAGGTATACACCAGGTCATCCGCCCAAAATTTCACATGGGCTTCGCGTTGGTCAGAGGTGCTCAGGAATTTGTGCAGCATAGTGGTTAGCTCACCTTCATCGTCACTGGCCATCGCTGCATCGATTTTTTCAATCAGTTGCTCGCGGCTATAGGTATAA
>CBDTVF010000525.1:0-2006 GCA_965363775.1 uncultured Gammaproteobacteria bacterium | reverse complement strand
AATCGTACCCTTGACCTTGCGTGACGCACCCGGCAAGCCACTGCGACTGTCAGGATCATACTCACAATGAATTTCCGTTATGTTGCCGTCACCATCCTTGATGATGTCGTTACATTTAATGATAAAGGCATTTCGCAAACGCACTTCGCCACCGGGGCGCAGACGGAAAAACTTTCGTGGCGGTTCTTCCATAAAATCACCACGCTCAATCCAGATTTCACGACCTAAAGGAACCGAGCGCGTACCCATTTCAGGGTTCTGCGGGTGTGAGGGTGCTTCCAGCCATTCGCTTTCACCCTCAGGATAGTTGGTCAGAACCACCTTGACCGGGTCCATTACCGCCATCACACGGGGTGACTTCTCATTCATATCATTGCGTATGGCGTTTTCCAGCACACCCATGGGAATGATACTTTCCGACTTGGCGACACCCGCCTCTTTCCAGAAAGTGCGAATCGACTTTGCCGTATAACCACGACGACGGAGACCGGCAATGGTCGGCATACGGGGGTCATCCCAGCCGGATACATGGCCTTCTTCAACCAACTCCCTGAGTTTGCGCTTACTCATAACGGTGTAATCAATGTTGCCACGCGCAAATTCGATCTGTCGCGGATGACAGCCAATGGGGATGTTATCCAGACACCAGTCATACAAGGGCCGGTGATCTTCAAATTCCAAGGTACACAAGGAATGGGTGATACCTTCAATCGCGTCCGAAATGCCATGTGCCCAGTCATACATCGGATAGATGTTCCAGACATCACCGGTACGATGATGAGCGACCTTGCGGATGCGGTAAATTGCGGGGTCACGCATTTTCATATTGGCTGAAGCCATGTCAATACGCGCACGCAATACATGTTCACCATCGGCAAATTCGCCGTTTTTCATGCGCTCAAACAAGTCGAGGTTTTCCTCTATCGGTCGATCGCGAAACGGGCTGTTGCTACCCGGTTCTTTGAGTGTCCCACGACTCGCACGCATGGCCTCGGCATCCTGGCTATCAACATAGGCCTTGCCTGCTTCTATCAGATGAACTGCATAATCATACAACTGCTGGAAATAATCAGAGGCATGACGCAACTCGTGCCATTCAAATCCCAGCCAACTGACATCATTCATGATTGCCTGGGCAAAATCCTCGCTTTCTTTCAGAGGATTGGTATCATCAAAGCGCAAATTGGTCGTGCCGCCAAACTCAGCTGCAATACCGAAATTCAGGCAAATGGACTTGGCGTGGCCAATATGCAGGTGACCATTGGGTTCTGGCGGAAAGCGTGTCACTATCTTGTCGTGCTTTCCGGATTCGAGATCCTGTATGACAATATTACGTATAAAATTGCTGACGGGTGGGGTCGGGTCGTTATTCAATGGAAAGGCCTTTTACAGTTTATATTTACACAAGACAGTGGATTCTATCGCATAACCGTTGACTGCCACTACAGTTGACATAACTATGTAACAAAAATATCAGGGAAAATCGATGGCTTCTGGTCAAAAACTCAGTCTAAGTGCAAAAATTTTCATCGCCATGATCCTCGGAGCAATTGCCGGTGGAGCGCTTAATATTGCGGGCAATCCAGAATGGTCCCAGCTGTGGTTGATAGAGGGCCTGTTCTATGTTGTTGGTCAGATTTTTATCAGCCTGCTGAAGATGCTGGTGGTGCCACTGGTATTTGTTTCACTGGTATGTGGTTCCAGTTCGTTGTCGGATCCCAAAATGCTGGGTAGAGTCGGTGGCAAAACCATTCTCCTGTACCTGATGACAACCGCCATCGCCGTATGCCTGGCTTTGGGTTCTGCGTTGATTTTCAAACCCGGCGTTATTGACCAGCAACTCACGGCGGTTGCAACAACCATCGCCGAAGCTACACCATTCACACAGGTTTTGATTGACATGGTTCCCACCAACCCGGTGGCTGCCATGGCAGAAGGACAGATGCTGCCAATCATATTTTTCGCGGTTCTGCTGGGAATATCGATCACTCTCAGCAAAGAGGTTG
>CBDTVF010000524.1:0-2013 GCA_965363775.1 uncultured Gammaproteobacteria bacterium | reverse complement strand
TCAGTCGTAAGATCCTTCAGATTAAATCCCGGGGTGGTGATATCTGTCCTGATCACATTTTCCGGGTCATCGTTCCGGCGCCAGAAAAAGGCTGCTTCCTGTACAGGATCGACTGGCCGCCAGGTAAAACGTAACACACGGAATGAATTCGCTTGAATACTCATTGGTCCACTGGTTAGCAAGGCATAGCCATTGGCGAATTCATCTATAAGTATTTGGTCTTCAGAAATTTTTCCGGAGCCAAAACCGAAATTAAACTTTAAAGATGGGTGCTTTAACGGGTCCACGGTCTCGTCAGGCAGGCCTTTTGCCAGGAAAACGAATGTGGCCGCCAGCACAAGGGCCATTGCAAACAATGCAGATATTAATATTTGTGCAAATTTCTGCTCAAATGCTGCCATTGCGACTCTCTCCTGAATGCAACATTACAAACGCAGTAAATAGCAACGCCGGGGTGAAATGCAGTGGCAGCCGGTTGATGGCTGTAAACGATTCCGCCCACTGGCCCTGCTCGGTCAAGCCAAAAATAAATAATTGTGTAGCCAGAAAGATGAGGATGAAGCTGAGGCCAAACCGCCTGATTCGATATCGTGATGCAACGGCGGTAGTCTTATTGATTGGCTTAAGTTTCGAAAACAGACCTGCTGCCACTAAAATCCACAGCAGGTTCCAATTCCCCATGGCAAAAAAGTTTTCCCAATAGGCATGCCAGACGCTATGCGACTCCAGAACAAATCCGCCAAAAAATGGAATAATAAACTCGCCGTTAACAAAGCCCAGCGTGCCGGTCAGGGGTATATCAAACTGTGTAAAACCCAACGCGACGCCAAGTGCTACCAAGGCCACAGTGATGACCACTGTCAAAATCTGCATGCGTGGCTTACAAGTTGCCACCACCAACATCAACAGGGCGGCAAGAAACCATACCAGTCCTTCGTTTTTGACCAGTATTCCAAATCCAATCATTAAGTACCCAAATATGACCGAAAAACCCAGCTTGCCGGTTTCAGCATGTTTGATGGCACCCGTCATAACGGAAATGAAACCCAGGCCCACAAACCCCGACATCCAGATATCCGCATAACCTGCCAGTGCAATGTGAGTGCCAAAAATGGGAATGGAATACAGCAGGTAGCAGGCAATGATACTGATAGTCACACTCAACCCGTATTCACGGAGCTGGCCATACAAAGCCAAACCAATGGCTAGACCGGCGAAAAGCACAGGCAAATTGACCAGTGTTTCACTCCAGCGGCCGAGGCTAAGTGCGGCCCAGTAAGGCATCACAGATGCAAACAATGGATAATTCCATGCATCTATCGTGTAGGTATCCGCCGATGATGCGACCAACCAGTCTGCCGAACTGACAAAATCCACCATGCCACCGTTAAGGAACCAGGCCTTTGCGCGATAGGCCCAAGCTGCCAAGGCATCCCATGGATAGAGTGGTTGAGTGAAGACTTCTACGGATATGAAAATCAGGTGAATTGCCATTAACGCCAGCACTAATGCTGTCAGGATTTTCATAGTGGTGCTGAGAGGAACTTGCGGGACTGAGTGAGAAATTGATGTAGTAATGCGATTTCGCCAAACGGCCAGACCTCCACTGACAGAAAATACCAACAAAAACAACATCAAAGCCGGCCAGGAAACAGAACCTGTCAGTTCATTGGCTGTAATAATTGCAACAAACAGAACAGCAAAACCTGCAAAAAAGCCGTAACCTGCCTGCCGGAAACGGTTGGGTGGTGTATTGCGACTCATGCGTGATTCGGCAAAGGCCAACCATAGCGCCCCACCCAGCCATGGTAGTAGCAACCCGATATAAAGCGTCAACAACCCCATTGAATGAATCAACAACCCCATTGGATGAAATTGAGATCACATGCGCGGCGATCAGAATTACCCTTGGTGCGCATCATCAAGCCCGTTATGGTCTGAGTCCGGGTTGGCTTCACTTGATTTGCCTTGCATTTCGCGCAAGTCGGATTCCAGAAGCGCAATGCGTTGAGT
>CBDTVF010000523.1:0-2013 GCA_965363775.1 uncultured Gammaproteobacteria bacterium | reverse complement strand
TAGGCACCCTGGTCGACCTGCACGGTGTGGCGATCCGCACCGGGCATCACTGTGCCATGCCTGTCCAACAGTTTTTCGGATTAGCCGCAACCGCACGTGCTTCACTGGGTATCTATAACACCTTTGAGGAAATCGATATCCTGGCTGAAGCACTCGAAAAAACCAGCCTGATGTTTGCCTGAAATTGGAGGCAAGGGTGTCGCTGTTGCCACCCGTATGCGGTATCCTATCCACCTCATTTTTCGTCTGAATCTCATGCTATGAGTATTTGGTCCATACATTATTGATAATAGGAGAGCTACCATGTCCCTTTCTTTTTTAGATCAACTGGGAATTGGCGAGTTATCGCTACCAATTTGTACCGGTGCTGTTCATTCCGGTGATGACAATGAAGGGATTCAGGAGTCATTCTCTCCTGCAGATGGCAAACTGATCGGTACAATCGGCAAGGCCAAGCAAAGTGACTATGAACACGTCATGACAACTGCAGGCGAAGCCTTCAAACACTGGCGTAGCGTTCCGGCGCCTGCGCGTGGTGAAGTTGTGCGGCAGATCGGTGAAAAGTTACGTGAGATCAAGGATCCGCTTGGCGCACTGGTAAGTTATGAAATGGGCAAATCCCTGCAGGAAGGACTGGGTGAAGTCCAGGAAATGATCGATATTTGTGATTTTGCTGTCGGTTTGTCACGTCAGCTTTACGGTTTGACCATGCATTCAGAGAGACCCAATCACCGTATGTATGAACAATGGCACCCGATGGGTATCGTTGGAATTATTTCTGCCTTTAATTTCCCGGTGGCCGTGTGGGCGTGGAATACCATGATCGCAACAGTTTGTGGTGATGTAACGGTGTGGAAACCTTCGAAGAAGGCACCGTTGACCGCCATCGCCATTTTCAATGCCATTGGTGAGGTTTTAACAGACAATGACGTACCCGAGGGTGTGATGAGCTATATCATCGGACCGGGTGCTGTCGTCGGTGAGTCGATGATCAATGATCCACGTATTCCACTGATCTCAGCAACGGGATCAACTCGTGTGGGCATCAGGGTAGCCGAGGCCTGTGCAAAACGCCTGGGCAAGTCTATTCTGGAATTAGGTGGCAACAATGCCATTATTATCACACCAAATGCCGATCTTAAACTGACCATACCAGCCGTTGTTTTTGGCTCTGTCGGTACCGCAGGTCAGCGTTGCACATCAACCCGCCGTCTGATCATTCATGACAGCATGTATGAATCGGTAAAAGACGCCCTGATAAAAGCCTATCAAACCGTCAGGATCGGCACTCCACTCGATGAGGCCAATCACATGGGTCCTTTGGTGGATACCTGGGCTGTTCAGGATATGCAGGATGCGATTGCTGCTGCCAAAGAAGAAGGTGCAAGCGTCATTTATGGTGGCGATGTACTCAGTGGCGAAGGATATGAGTCTGGTTGCTATGTCGAGCCCTGTATGATCGAGGCAAAAAACGAAATGGCCATCGTACAGCAGGAGACTTTTGCGCCCATTCTGTACCTGTGCAAATACAGTGGTGAGGTTGAAGACGCGATGGCTCAGCAGAACGGTGTACCGCAAGGGCTGTCATCGGCCATATTTACCAACGATCTTCTCGAAGCCGAGGCATTCCTTTCAACCCGTGGTTCTGATTGTGGCATTGCGAACGTCAACATCGGTACTTCCGGTGCTGAAATCGGTGGTGCATTTGGTGGTGAGAAAGAGACCGGATGGGGTCGTGAGTCAGGTTCTGATTCGTGGAGACAGTATATGCGGCGTCAGACGAACACGATCAACTACGGCAAGGAATTACCACTTGCCCAGGGTATCGAGTTCGACGTTTAAAACCATCCTTTGAATCCCCCGGTATCATCCCGGGGGTGAAAAAAAGGTTCGTCGCATATTTGAGGCCGTAGGGTGGGTAACTCGTTACCCACGAGGGTAAACGGGGGGCTACGCGTTACCCTCATATTTTTAACACACGGGTAACGAGTTCCATCCCTCCATTTTTAACAC
>CBDTVF010000522.1:0-2035 GCA_965363775.1 uncultured Gammaproteobacteria bacterium | reverse complement strand
CAAATCTACAGCACGGGAGTAATCCGGCTTGGTGGTGCCTTCCATGATGCCGTCGATTTCGCGAAACTGACGTCGTACCTCTTCAACCACGGAACCAGCAGCGCGGCCAACGGCTTCCATCGCCATTGAAGCGAATAGGAATGGCACCATTCCACCGATAAACAGACCGATGATAACCATGTGGTTTGACAGGTCGAATGTCATACCGGCGTGACCGGCCTTGGTCAGGCTGTGGGTGTAGTCGGCGAATAAAACCAGCGCGGCAAGACCGGCTGAACCGATCGCGTAACCCTTGGTAACGGCCTTGGTGGTATTACCCACCGCATCCAGTGCATCGGTGGTCTTGCGTACATCTTCAGGCAGTTTGGCCATTTCCGCGATACCACCAGCGTTGTCCGTGATCGGACCGAAGGCATCAAGCGCGACAATCATGCCGGTCATGGAAAGCATGGCTGTCGCAGCGATGGCGATACCATAGAGACCTGCAAAGTAATGCGCGCCCCAGATAGAGGCACAGACGGCCAGCACCGGTAAGGCGGTGGATTTCATTGAAATACCCAGGCCGGCAATGATGTTGGTTGCATCACCTGTTGTTGATGCAGCGGCAATTTTCTGAACCGGGCTATAGTTTGTGCCAGTGTAATACTCGGTAATGACAACCATAGCTGCAGTCAGCGCCAGGCCGATCAACGCAGCAAAATACAGGTTCAATCCATTGTCACCCATCATCGCCATTGAGACCGGGTAAAAGGCGATAGCGGCCAAAATTCCGGACACGATGACACCCTTGTAGAGTGCACCCATGATGGAACCGCCCTTGCTGGTCTTGACAAAAAATGTACCAATCACCGAAGCAATAATGGATAAAGCACCCAGTACCATCGGATAGTAAATGGCGCTCGTGCCAAAACTATCTACCATCAGGCTGCCTAAAAGCATGGTTGCGATCAGGGTGACGGCGTAGGTTTCAAACAAATCAGCTGCCATACCCGCGCAATCACCCACGTTGTCACCTACGTTATCGGCAATTACGCCCGGGTTGCGTGGATCATCCTCCGGGATACCGGCTTCAACTTTACCCACGAGGTCGGCGCCAACGTCCGCGCCCTTGGTGAAGATACCACCGCCCAAACGAGCAAAGATTGAAATCAATGATCCACCAAAGGCCAGACCAATCAGGGCGTGTATAGCATCATCGGTGCTGAATCCCTGGTTTAACAGGATGGCGAAGTAACCAGCGGTACCGAGCAGACCAAGACCAACCACCAGCAAACCGGTGATGGCACCACCCCGGAAGGCGATCTTCAATGCCGGAGCCACACCTGAGCGGGCAGCTTCAGCGGTGCGCACATTGGAACGAACAGAAACATACATACCAATGTAACCGGCCATTGCGGAAAATATCGAACCGATGGCAAAACCAATGGCTGTGGGCCAGCCAATAAAGAAACCGACCACGACGAACAAAATGACTCCAACGATGGCGATGGTTAAATACTGGCGATTCATGTAAGCATTTGCGCCTTCAGTAATCGCGCTGCAGATCTCCTGCATTTTTTCATTACCGGCGGGTTGTTTAATAATCCAACGGGCCATCAGAATTCCATAAATCACTGCCAGCAGGGCTGCGCCCACTGACAGATATAACGCCATTCCACTATCCATTTGAATCTCCTTCAAGATAATCAACAAAAATCAAACTGTTAACAAAAAAGTCAGAAAAAGCCATAAAGAAAATGTCTGGACACCCTCATTTTAAAGAAAAAAAACCTAGGGTGCGGTGTTATTACCTACGGGAGCGAAAAGACGTAGGGTGGGTAACTTGTTACCCACGGATTTAAAGAAATTCATTTGCACCCTTTGAAACAACAATCGTGGGTAACAAGTTACCCACCCTACGACGTGCAAAACTGAAACACGCCGCTCCAGCGCATCCCTGCGCCCGCGGCATACCGTTCATACCCCAGGGCACCCTCTCGACCGTTTACCGGCCTCACCTTGTCCTAAACATAAAAAAACCCGCCACCAGGACGGG
>CBDTVF010000521.1:0-2036 GCA_965363775.1 uncultured Gammaproteobacteria bacterium | reverse complement strand
AGAGACAACTCATCTGTCCCGGGCTCTCTCCGGGACAGATAAGCGCGGACCCAATTCTAGTTACAGGCTGTCGCAGTGTGTGCCATGCGGCCGGCTCAACTTTCGATATTTTGATGAGTTTGATCAGCAGTTGATGGGGAGCATGGCTGTGTTTATCACATGGTTATACTAAAAGGCGGCACGTAATGTGTCGCCTTTTTTTGATTTTCTAGTGGAAGAAGCCAAATGGAAAGACGAGAGTTTTTGAAGCTTACAGGAGCAGGTGTTGCAGTCGGCACTCTATTGTCGGGTCTTGCCCCGGGCAGTGTTCTGGCCGGCCAAGGTGAGGGTATGAGTGCGCCCGGCATCCATCTCTTTTCAAAGTGCCTGCATTTTATGAATTATCATGAGCTTGCGGCTACGGCTGCTGTACTCGGGTTACAGGGTTTTGATCTTACCGTCCGCCCCAAGGGTCATGTCGAGCCGGAGAATTTTGAAAGCGATTTACCTGCGGCGATCAAGGCCATTAATGAGAGTGGCAGCAGCTGTGAGATGATGGTTACCAATATTGTCAGTACAGAAAATCAGCGTGATTATGAGCTGCTGGCACTGGCGCGTTCACTGGGTATCAAGTCGTATCGCCTGGGTAGCTTGAAATTTGACCCCACCGTGTCAGCAATGGAGTCGGTGGAGCGTTACAAGGTGCAATTGGCCGCCCTGGCTGAATGGAACCGGGAGATAGGTATCACAGGAATGTACCAGAACCATTCCGGAGAGGGGAATTTCGGCGCTTCAGTATGGGATATCTATCTTGCAAGCAGGGATCTGGATCCAGATGAACTGGGTATCCAGTTCGATGTCCGTCATGCCACCACCGAGGGTGGTCGGAATTGGCCCGACAATTACGGCTTGCTCAAGCCACAAATCCGTTCGCTGGCTATCAAGGACTTCAAATGGGCCGAAGTCGATGAAAAATGGAAACTCGTCAATACACCAATGGGCCAGGGTATGGTCGATTTCAAGCGCTACTTTCGCATGCTGAAAGACGCCGGGGTGAATTATCCAATCACATTACATTGTGAGCATGATCTTGGTGGTGCTGAGAAAGGCAAAAAGAATCCCACCATACCCAAAGAAGAAATCCTGGCAGCGATCAAACAGGACGTAGACATCATCAGGAAAATCTGGGCCGAAGCATAGTAGGACCAAACTGGTAAATGGAAACTCGTCATTCAAACCTACCGTCCAAAAGACAAGGCAACCGGACTTTGGGATTTTTCGTCCCAGGAATGGGAACTGTATGATCTCAGCAAAGATAAAACAGAGGTCAATAATTTAGCCACCAGCAATCCAGAAAAACTCGCTGAAATGATCGAGAAATATGACACCTGGTGGGCTGGTGTTGAGCCGGGCATCGTATTTCCGCCAAAATAGCAAAGATCTGTCCATGTTGTTGTCAATCTGAGTGATCTGCTATCGTTGATGTCAGAAATAGTCACCCGGCACGTATCACTGTGTCGGGACTGACGATAGTCAAGGTTCACTCCGGCTAATCCGGTGGTGTCTTGCAAATCCAAACCTGGAGACATCATACGATGTATGAATTGAAAAACACGATCGGAAGCTGGCACAACATATTTGCTTTCGCCATATGTCTGCTGTTCCTTTCGAGCCATCTCAGCGCACAAGGGCTCGACTGGCCTCGGGACGTCGAGCTCGACTCGGGGGTGCTGACCGTCTATCAGCCACAGATGGATGATATGGAAGACGATATCCTCCAATATCGCGCTGCTGTTTCATACAAGGCAACCGGCAGCGATGAACCAGTGTTCGGCGCAGCCTGGTTTGAATCGCGGGTGGAGGTAGATCGTGAGGAACGCATGGTGCATCTGACGACCCTGACGGTTACGGACACACGCTTCCCGGAAGGCAGTGAACACGTCAAGGCGGAGTTTGAACAGGTCATCAAGGAGCGCTTGCCAAAATGGGAAATGGAGTTCTCGCTGGATGACCTGCTGACATCGCTGGAGGCCTCCCAGGAGCAGATTGATGCGGCT
>CBDTVF010000520.1:0-2040 GCA_965363775.1 uncultured Gammaproteobacteria bacterium | reverse complement strand
CCTGGTGAAGTTGGTTTTGCCTTAACAATTGCCATAACCAAATATCCTTAAACTGATTCCCCGCCCAGGAAGTCAATTACTTGACCTTCCTGTACGCGAACGTATGCTTTTTTCCAGTCGTTACGCTTTCCGGCACGGAGCTTGAATGCCTTGCTCTTGCCTTTAACATTAACAGTGCTTACCGACTCAACATTGACCTCGAACAACTTTTCAACAGCGTCCTTGATCTCTTTCTTAGTGGAGTCGGTGGTTACCTTAAATACATATTGATTACTGCTTTCACCGACCCTGGTTGACTTTTCAGTCATCCGAGGAGCAAGCAAAACCTTGTACAAGCGCTCATTGCTCATCCCAGCCACTCCTCAATCTTCTTGACCGAATCAACAGTCATTATTACTTTCTCAGCAGCCACCAGGCTGACCGGATCCAGTCCTGCAACATCCAGCGCATATACACCGGGAATGTTACGTGTTGCCAGGAACAGGTCCCCTTCAACTTCCGGTGTAATAATCAGACCTTTGTCAAAACCAAGATCTGCTAACTTTGCCAGTAACTCGCTGGTCTTTGGCGTACTGAGTTCAAATGAATCCAGTACGATCAGACGATCCTGACGAACCAACTCTGAAAGGATGGCCTGCAATGCACCACGGTACATTTTGCGGTTTACCTTTTGTGAGTGATCCTGGGGACGTGCGGCAAACGTCTGGCCACCACCACGCCATATTGGGCTGCGGATGGTACCTGCACGAGCTCTACCCGTACCTTTTTGACGCCAGGGTTTCTTACCACCACCACGTACATCCGAACGGTTTTTCTGTGCCTTGGTACCCGCACGTCCGCCTGCCAGATAGGCAGTCACGACCTGGTGAACCAGTGCCTCGGAAAAGTCACGTCCAAAAGTAGCTTCAGATACATTAATTGCGTTTCCGCCTGCAACTGTGAGTTCCATTGTCATTCTCCTCAGTGCAACTTCACGGAAGGACGCACTGCTACCTGGCCATTCTTAGCACCCGGTACCGCGCCCTTGATTAATAAAAGGTTGCGTTCCGCATCAATCTTGATCACTTCAAGGTTCTGAGTGGTTACACGCTCATCACCCATGTGACCGGCCATTTTCTTACCCTTGAACACACGTCCCGGGGTCTGGCACTGGCCGATTGATCCAGGCGCACGATGCGCCAGTGAATTACCGTGAGTGGCATCCTGCATCGCAAAATTGTGACGCTTAACACCACCCGCAAAACCTTTACCTTTACTGGTTCCTGTCACATCTACCATCTGACCGGTTTCGAACTGACCAACGTTAAGCTCAGCACCTGTTTCCAGGTCTGCGCCTTCATCGCCATCCAGTCGAAGCTCCCATAAACCTTCTCCAGCCTCTACTTCAGCCTTGCTGAAATGTCCGGCTTGCGGTTTTGTCACCAGGCTGTTGCGTTTTGTGCCCATGGTTACCTGCAATGCGCTGTACCCATCCGCTTCTACAGTTTTCACCTGCGTCACACGGTTCGGGCTAACCTCGATAACCGTTACAGGAACACTGTCACCCTGTTCGGTAAACACCCGGGTCATGCCGCGTTTACGGCCTATTAATCCAATCGTCATTGTTCTGCCTATTGTCCTAATTCTCTTCTAACCGATCAGTACAACTTGATCTGTACGTCTACGCCTGCTGCAAGATCCAGCTTCATCAACGCATCAACAGTCTTGTCATTGGGATCCATGATATCCATCAGGCGCTTGTGCGTACGTGTCTCATACTGATCCCGCGCATCTTTATTTACATGCGGAGACGTCAACACGGTAAAACGCTCAATGCGAGTGGGCAGCGGAATCGGGCCACGCACCTGTGCGCCGGTCCGTTTCGCAGTTTCCACGATTTCACTGGCGGAGCGATCGATCAGTCGATGATCGAATGCTTTTAACCGGATACGAATTCTTTGATCAGCCATTTCTTTAGCTCGCTTTACCTAAATTAATCTATATCGTCTTATTCGAAGATCTTGGCAACTACGCCAGCACCTACCGTACGGCCACCTTCGC
>CBDTVF010000519.1:0-2045 GCA_965363775.1 uncultured Gammaproteobacteria bacterium | reverse complement strand
GCTTTCCCAACTTCAGCCACTGGCGGGTCAGGATGCATCTTTTTATGACCGGTTATGCACCGGTCACCAAACAACTGCCCTACCAGTGGTTTGACACCCCCAATATCCGCGTGATCACGCTCAAGGATTTCCGAAAGTTTGCCCGTGAGGTGGGCTATCGCATTTTAAAAGAAGTGGCGATTGATTCGCAGTCCGTAAACAGGGAAGGAAACATTGTCCGCCTGATGCCTGATCTCAGAGCGACTTACGGCATATTTTTAATCAGCGGCTGAGAAACTTATTGAAAGCTGGGCGGAGGCCTACAATGTCGACCAGCTTTAATCGGAGTATGCCATGGTAAAAGCCAAAAAAAAACCAATCCCGGAACTGAAAGCGGTTATCCAGCCCTATGGTAACATTCTCAACATTGGATGCGGTGGCTGTGTGTCCGTCTGTCTGGCCGGGGGGCAAAAAGAAGTCAACGTCTTGAATGCCGAACTGAGCCTGGAGGTCGGGAAAGGCGTCAAGATTGATGGATATACCATCGAACGCCAGTGCAAACCTTTGTATGTTGACGAAATCAAAGAAATTGTTAAGCAGTACGACTGCCTTCTCTCCATGGCCTGCGGCGCAGGTGTACAGCTGCTGGCGGAAACCTACCCACAAATTCCTGTTTTTCCGGCAGTCAATACAATTGCTATCGGCATCGACCGAGATATTGGCATTTATGAAGAAAGGTGCCGTGCCTGTGGTGATTGTATTATCGGATATACGGGTGGAATCTGCCCGATCACCCGCTGTGCCAAAGGATTGTTCAATGGGCCCTGCGGCGGCGTCAACCAAGGCCTGTGTGAGGTGAGCGAAACCGTTGCCTGCGCCTGGGTGGAGGTTTATGAACGGTTGAGTTCACAAAACCGCCTTGACTGCATTAATCACATCCGGGAACCGCTTGCCTGGCAGAACCAGGTCCAGCGCACGGTCATACAGGACGGGTATTAAATGAACGTTGACCTGTACGAACTGGTTCGCGGACCACTGATGAGCAGCACGCTTATCCTCTTTCTCGTGGGCCTGGCCTTTCGCGTATTCCAGTTTTTTAAGACCACAACCCGCTTGCCGCGCACGGCCTCCCTTGCCAGTGACCACAGAACCGTCAAGCAACAGGTACATGAAACCATCAAAGCCGTACCCCGAATACTGCGTAAGGTGCGGATCCACTATCGCAACAGTATTTTCAGCACGACGCCCGTTACCATGTGGATCACAGTGGTGTATCATGTCATTCTTGTTTTAGCCGTATGCTTTAACCAGGGCCACAATGTGCTCCTGGATCTTTCCTGGGGCTTCAGCTTTCCCTCCCTTCCGGAAAAAACAATGGATATGTTGACCCTTTTCATGATTGCTGTTTCGCTCTATTATCTGTTCCGCCGTGCCTTTTCTGCCAAATTTGAATTTCCGCATATATTCAGAGATTATCTAGCTATTTTGGCCACGGCCTTACCTTTTGTTACCGGATTCATCGCCTATCACCAATGGTTTGATTACCAAACCATGATCATCTGCCATATGCTCAGCGGGCAATTATTGTTGATAGCCCTGCTTTACACCAAACTCGGCCACGTGATATTTTTCTTTTTCGGCAGAATCTATCTGCACGGTGAATTGAATTTCACCCGCGGAACAAGAGCCTGGGTTCCTGATCAAGACCTTGATAGACTTCCCGGACCAATGCGTGAGAACGCTGTTGACGAGCCCTATATTCGCCACATGCTGGATCAGAAAAAAACACAGATGAAAATCATGCTGCAGTACTGCTCCAGGTGCAGCAACTGTGCAAACAGCTGTTTTTTATACGTTAAAACTCGCGATGCTTCCTACATACCGTCACAAAAGGTATTTGCTTCCCTGGGCAAACTCTACAGCACCAAAGGAAAGGTTAAGCGCCAGGACCTGGAGAACATGGTGGATCCTCTCTGGAATAAATGCGTGCTCTGCGACCGCTGCTATTGTCCCTTAGGGCTTAAAATACCGGAAATGATTTCCTTGGCACGTACCATCTGCCGCTC
>CBDTVF010000518.1:0-2055 GCA_965363775.1 uncultured Gammaproteobacteria bacterium | reverse complement strand
ATTGTTCAAACATATGTTGCCACGCCAGGGAATTGATGTGCGCTTTGCCGCCGATGACAGCGTCGAAGCCATGGAAGGTTTGATCGATGAGAAGACCACGGCTATTTTCTGTGAATCCATCGGTAATCCGGCGGGCAATATCGTGGATATCGAGGCCTTGGCCAATATGGCACACGCGCACGGTGTTCCGTTGATCGTCGACAACACCGTAGCGACACCGGCGTTGATCAAGCCGATCAAGTACGGCGCAGATATTGTTGTCAACTCTTTGACCAAGTACATGGGTGGTCATGGTAATTCGCTGGGTGGTGTGATTGTTGATGGTGGACATTTTCCATGGGATAAATACCCCGAAAAGTTCCATATGTTAAATGAACCCGAAGCCTCCTATCATGGTGTTGTCTACACTGAGGCGATGGGTGAGGCCGCCTACATAGCACGTGCCCGCACGGTGCCTTTGCGTAATACCGGCTCGGCTTTGAGCCCCATGAATGCCTTCCTGATTCTCCAGGGAATGCAGACCTTGCCACTGCGTATGGAGCGTCATTGTGACAATGCACTGGTAGTGGCCAACTATCTGAAAGACCACGAAAAGATCGACTGGGTTAACTTCGCTGGTTTACCGGAATCACCTTATTATGAATTGGCTCAAAAATACACCAACGGCAAACCATCCGCCTTGCTGACTTTTGGTATCAAGGGGGGCTATGAAGCAGCCGTTAAGTTTTATGATGGCCTGCAAATGTTCTTACGCCTGGTGAATATTGGTGACGTTAAATCACTGGCCGCCCATCCGGCATCAACCACACATCGCCAGTTAGCCGGCGAGGAACTGGTCGCTGCGGGTGTGACACCGGACATGATACGTCTGTGCATCGGTATCGAAGATATCGAGGATATTATCGCGGACCTCGAGCAGGCTTTGGCACTCGCCTAGATCAGTTTAGTCCTGTGTGAAATACATGATGCCCTCGCTACCGGCGAGGGCAATTTGCAAGGTGTTGTCCTCAAGAAATGCCGTCTGAGATCTAACCAGATCCTCAAGGAATATTTTCAGGACCTTGTCCTTGCGACAGCCCGAAAACCAGTTGCGGTTCATTTCGATATCCAGCGAGCGTCCGCTAAAGGTGTAGGTGCCCTTGAGTGTGCCGCAGTCTGCCAACAAGCGAAATTTGTCGTTATTTTCAAAAACCAGCGTGTATCTTTCACTATTCCTGGCGAGAGCGGTGTTGTCACTGTCGTATTGTGTGCCGCGCCAAACCCAGTGACGGCTCGTTAGTGCGTCTACCTTAATCCCGGCTTCTTCAGCAATTTCACTTATCGATGTACCACGTTGCGGCCAGACTCCGCTTACTTTTTGGGTCCAGTCATATTCGATGGTGAAATTCTCCATATCATGCGCGTCAGTGAGTTGCTTAAACAGCTTGTGGACATTGGTGGGCTGGTTCGGACCGACCAGGCTGAGTGTCAGGGTTTGGGTCTCTCGAAAAATATCCACATCGACAAGCTCCAGCTTGTTTTCCCTTAGCCAGCTTTGCAGGATCTCGGATTTTGCGGCCTGGTAATGGGCGTTGAACAATACTTTTTCGCTGTAAAACCACAGCGGTACCGAAATGGCGAGTGTAAGCACAATAAACAGGCCGATTTGTGCTCTGACAAACATGGCGGTTTTCTTACGCGCAGTAGGCGGGGAAACTCCTACGGCCATAAAAGTCAGCGCACCGACCAGTATCATCGCCACCAGGTTGGTAAGAAACAGCACGATGGCACGTGTCGCCAGTTCGAACTCACCGGTGGTCAGCAGAATTCCAGCAGAAGCCAACGGTGGTAGCAAGGCAACGGCCACTGCCACACCGGGGATTGCACCGCTTTCCTTACGTGCAATGGTATAGGCACCTGCGGAACCTGCAGCCAGCGCAATCAGCAGATCATAGTAGGTTGGACGGGTACGCGCCTGTACCTGCTCTGGTATGAATATGAGTTCGGGTGGGGACGGATGACACAGAAGCGAGGGCAATTGTATTTACTGATGACGGATTGGCCGCGAGGGGCGTT
>CBDTVF010000517.1:0-2057 GCA_965363775.1 uncultured Gammaproteobacteria bacterium | reverse complement strand
CGGCTGAACCTTAAGCGCCCTGGCTCGGCCATCATCGTCCAATATGACCTCCAGCGGGGCCAGGCTATCGTGGATCTCTGCACCTTCAGCTATGCAGGACTCCAACTCATGTTGGGTGCAAGGGGCCTTGGATATAGGGCGACGGTAAACCAGCCAGCAATCAGCATCTTCACGCATGACAGCGTCTGTCTCGCTATGGACAACGAGCCCAGCCAGCACTCTTTCCGGGTTGTTTGCATCATTGATGTTGGGTATGTTGCCAAGCCGCTTGGACGCAGCCAGTACGTCCATTGCTGTATCACCTCCACCGATCACCAGAATGCGACCCGATAGATACTTCAAATTGCCAGCATTGAATGTTCGCAAAAAACTTAAACCATCAACACAGTTGGGTGCTTCCACGCCAGGGACACGCAAAGACTTGCCTCTGATACAGCCCACACCCCAAAAGATGGCGTCGTACTCATTTTCCAGTTCTTCGACAGTGACATCTGCACCAACACGGGTATTCAGTTTGACTTCAACACCCAGGTCCAGAATGCGTTGAATTTCCTGTTCAAGAATATCGCGTGGTACACGAAATTCAGGAAGGCCAAAGCGCATCATGCCGCCCAGAGCACTGTACTCTTCAAAAATAGTGGCGCTATGACCGAGTTGACGTAAATAACAGGCACCTGCAAGACCAGCCGGTCCACCGCCGATGATGGCGACTTTTTTGTTGGTATTCGCCCCTGCCGGTTTTAAGGCGAGATTGTTATCACGCGCCCAGTCTCCAATATATTGTTCAACGGAGTTGATACCCACAAACTCATCCAAATCGTCACGATTACAGGCATCCTGACAGGGGGCAGGACATACACGACCCATGATGGAAGGAAACGGATTGGACATGGTCATACGCTCAAACGCATATTCTTGCCAGGAGCTTCCTGCCGGTGGCTTTTCCTGACCACGTACGATGGAAAGCCAGCCACGGACGTCGTGTCCGGACGGGCAGGCGTTTTCACACGGTGGTGTCCTTTGAACATAGGTTGGACAGCTGTACGATTCGCCAGAGCGGACCACAACTTCATTCCAGGGCGAATGTTCGTGATCATCGTCTTTGTAGCGACGTGAGGTCTGCTTGGTATCACTCATTATTTTTACTCCAGACCCCCCCATAGTGGAGAATCAACAAAACGTGTAATGACCAGGCACATCTGGTGTGCCTGCTTGTTTGGTAACAGGGAATCGGTGCGGCGTATTTATTTACTGCCAGCCAGCCAAGCTACAGCCAACGAAATCATATAGTGTCGGCCGTCCGTTTTTTCCGGATGAGGACTGATGACAAACACCCGACCACTGCCATAGGCAGCGCGAACAACCGCAGAATTCCCAACCATGATTCCCTTCGGTGCACCTTTCTTTGCTATTTCCGTCGAATAGATCGCCAGGCTTTCATAATCTGGAACCTCGGGATCATCCCACTCCCGACGGGCCAGCAGTGGACCTTGACCATAATCAAGCGACATCTCATCATCGTCGTAATTGAAAAATGCCGATCCCTCGGGAGAAAATCGAACTTTCACGGTTCCCGATCCACGCGCCCAATGCTTCCGGTCCACCACCTTTGCATCGATCAAATTCAATGACCAGGAATAATCATTCGTTGCGAGGTATGCCCCCGCACACACACCAAGGTAACCGCCGCCCTGGTGAACAAATTGCCGGACTGCCTCGCGCCCCTCTTCCTCGAGTCCCCTGCCCTGTTTGCCACCGCTTCCGCCTGGATGAACCAACACGTCAATATCCGCTAACTTACCGGCACGTATCTCTTTCGCGGTGATCCGGGTAATGTGAAATCCCAGATCGCCCGGTTCCTCTAAAGCAACCAGGATATTCTCTGAACTCGGCCCTACACCTTCCTTAGCCTGAAAGACCGCAACCCGAACAGGCGTATCACCATCCGAAACTGCCGACAATGCATAGTTTGGTGAAACCAGCAAGATAGCCAGGAATAAGACATTTCTAAAATTGTCCATTTTGTTCTACACAACCCCGATCAACGATAGTCCGGA
>CBDTVF010000516.1:0-2062 GCA_965363775.1 uncultured Gammaproteobacteria bacterium | reverse complement strand
ATACTGGACGCATTCGGACAAATCAGCCAGGTCCCCCGTCCCTCCAAGAAAGAAGAGCAAATAGTCGCATGGCTAGTGAACTGGGCCGGCGAAAATGGCCTGGAAGTCCGCACCGATGAAGAACAAAACGTACTCATCGAGGTACCGGCGTCGAGTGGTTTCGAGAACTCACAAACACTGGTTCTGCAGGGTCATATGGACATGGTCTGTGAAAAGGCCAAGGGTTTCACTCACGACTTTGAAAAAGACCCCATTGAGCTTGTTTTTACCGACGATGGCTGGTTGACAGCAAACCAGACGACCCTCGGTGCTGATAACGGCATCGCTATTGCCATGGCAATGGTGGCCGCCACTGATAAAACCCTGGGACACCCTCCCCTGGAGTTATTGTTCACCACCGATGAGGAAACCGGACTGACCGGGGCATCATCACTACAACCCGGTTTCATCAAGGGTAAACAATTGTTAAATATCGACTCTGAAGATGAGGGCGTATTTACAGTTGGCTGCGCAGGTGGAGAGGACGCCCGTTTGCTGCTCCCCTTCAATGCGAACGAGAACCTGCCCACGCACAGTGCTTACAAGCTGATTGGCGGCGGTATGTCCGGCGGGCACTCGGGGATAGATATCATCGAAGAACGTGCCAATGCACTCAAACTGCTGTTCAGGGGTATACACCTGCTTTCTGAAAAAACCGATGTACGTATTGCCACGCTCAGCGGTGGAACCGCGCGCAATGCCATACCCCGGGATGCAGAGGCTGTGCTGCTTATTCCTTCAACGGATGTTGAAATGGCAAATTCTGTCATTTCTGATTTTGAAAAGACTGTTGCGGCCGAGTACACAAAGACAGACCCGAACCTGACCATGAAGCTCACAGCCGAAAATGGAGATTTCAAGGCCACCAGTGCCTCTACCACACGCTGCGCCATCGATACCGTTTATGCCTATCCCCATGGGGTAGCGGCGATGTCCAAAGACATCGAAGGTCTGGTGGAAACCTCTAACAACATGGCCACTATCAAGGTAGAGAATGAAAAATTGGTCATCCTGTCGAACCAACGCAGCTCCAATATGGATAGTCTCAAGCTGATCTGTGACAACGTCTTGTCGGTTGCAAGACTGGCAGGTGCCGAGGGGGAAACCAGTGGTGGTTACCCGTCGTGGAAACCCAATATGGATTCCGAACTGCTTGCACGTTGTCAGGATGTCTATGAAAAGCGTTTTGGCAAAAAACCGGTGGTAGAAGCGATTCACGCCGGACTGGAGTGCGGCATCATCGGTTCCAAGTATGAAGGTATGGACATGATATCTTTCGGGCCGACTATCAAGAACCCCCATTCACCCGATGAAAAGATTGAAATTGAATCTATTGGTCAGGTTTGGGACTTTATGGTGGCTTTGTTCGAGTCTTACAGATAGGACCTGGTTGCTTAAGATCTTTTAGTCTAATTGAAGAACTGCAGCTGGTTGAGACCAGCTGCAGTTTTTGTTGAAAGGATCAGAAAGTTTTTGTTGAAAGGATCAGAATCTCTGACTGAACCGAATACCAAAGGAGCGCGGCCGATTGGTTGCAGTGGTCCATTTGTGTCCCGGTGGACGATCAAGAACAGCCTGATTGCCATAACCCGGATCTTCGATATCAATTTCTGCACGCTCATCAAGCGCGTTATTGATATAAAAAGTGAGCGTCCAGTTATCCTTATCGATACCTGTTGAGAGATTCAACAGTGTGTAATCATCCATCTGTTGCCTGGCAGGAACATTGAGCGTATCCAGGTCATTCCAGCGTTCGCCGGTATAGGCCAGAGCGGCCTGGAAGAAAGCGGGCATGGAGCCGACCTCAAAATTACTCCGCCAGATTGCGCTCAATTGCCACTTTGGCACATAAGGCATGGGCGTACCTTTCGGCGCGTTGGCCGGTTCGCCAGCATCCTCAGCATCCTGACCGCGCCAGAAATCGGTCTTCAACTTGGCGTCATTGTAGGAGCCAGCAAAGGTCACTGTGTTGTTCTCATTTGCTGCCCAGGTCAGATCCCATTCAACACCCTTGGTCTGAGAG
>CBDTVF010000515.1:0-2077 GCA_965363775.1 uncultured Gammaproteobacteria bacterium | reverse complement strand
CTGAATGTAAATAATTAAAAAAGAGTTATAAATATATGTTTAATATATTATTTGTATGTATGGGAAATATCTGTCGATCCCCTTCGGCGGAAGGTTTTTTTGCGCACGCATTAAAACAATCAAGCTACTCAGAACTGATTTCAATTGACTCTGCCGGTACCCACGGCTATCACGTCGGTCATGGGCCGGATCCACGGGCTGTCGACACGGCCGCGAGATTTGACGTTGATATTGATCATTTGCGCTCCCGGAAAGTGAGTACATCTGATTTTTATAACTACGATCTGATTGTGGTAATGGATCGTAGTAATTTCGAAGATTTACAGCGTATCAAGCCCCTGGATTCCACTGCCGCTCTTAAAATGATGATGGAGTACCACCCGGAGGGTCATCCGGATGAAGTTCCTGACCCTTACTATGGCGGAATGGATGGCTTTACCTATATGTGTGAGCTACTGGAATCTGCAACCGCGGGTTTGCTGAAGGACGTCGAGGAGCGTTTGGGCCGCTAGTGGAGAAAGCTGTACCGAAATCCAACGCAGAGTTCGACGGTAAAAAGTTTACCCGTCGTCTGTCTGCTGGTCCTGGCGTTTACCTGATGCGTGATATTGAGGGTAATGCCCTGTATGTCGGTAAAGCTGCCAACCTGCGCAAACGTGTTTCCAGTTATTTCGATGCCAGACCCAAGGTTGAACGCATCATGCGTATGGTCGCGCGTATTCAGTCCATCGAGGTCAGCCTGACCCGTACCGAAGCCGAGGCCCTTTTACTTGAGAACGAGTGGATAAAATCGCTCAAACCACGTTACAACGTGTTGCTTCGTGATGATAAAAGTTACCCATGGGTGATGCTGGGCACAGACCATGCGTATCCGCGGATTGCATTTCACCGCGGCGGAAGAGACCGGCGCAGGCAATATCTCGGCCCTTATCCATCGGCCAGTTCGGTACGTGAAAGTATCAACCTGATCCAGAAGCTGTTCCTGTTGCGAAATTGTGAGGACAGTTACTTCAGCCATCGCACCAGGCCGTGTCTGCAGTACCAGATCAAACGTTGTACAGCGCCCTGTGTTGGCAAGACAAGCACAGAAGCGTACGCAGGCCAGGTCGAGGATGCCCTGTTGTTTTTACGTGGACAAAGCCAGAAGGTAATCAACCGTCTGATAGACCGCATGGAGAGCGCGGCCAGTTTGCAGCACTATGAAAAGGCCGCTCAGTTCCGTGACCAGATCAATCATCTGAAACAAATGCAGGCACGTCAGTTCGTGTCCGCAGGCAATGGTGACCTGGATATTATTGCGTTGGCCAGGATGCAGCGTAGCTGCGCGATTGAGGTCATTACCGTAAGGGGTGGGCGTAGTCTCGGCCAGCGCGATTATTTCCCGACCCAATCAGAAGGGCATACAGATGAAGAAATACTACATGCGTTTCTTGGCCAGTATTTTCGTGAGCGTGAACCACCACCTGAGTTAATACTTTCCCATTCTCTTGAGCAGCAGGAACTGTTTGAAGCGGTTTTCAGCGAACGTGCCGGTCGCAAGGTGCGCATCCAGTCACATCCGCGCAGCCATCGTAAACAATGGCTGGAACTGGCGGGCCGGAATGCACTCAATGCCTTACACATGCGGAGATCGGAGACATCACGAATCAGCAAGCAGTTTGAAGCGATGGCCGAATTGCTTCTGCTGGAAGATACACCGCAAACTATAGAGTGTTTCGATATTTCACATACGTCCGGTCACAAGACGGTCGCCTCATGCGTGGTATTTGGTCTCGATGGACCGGTTAAATCGCGCTACCGGCGCTATAACCTGAAAGGTTTTGAGCCAGGTGATGACTATGCCGCCATGCGCGAAGTGCTGAGCCGCAGGTATCGGAAACTGCAGAAAGAAGAAGGGCATATGCCGGATTTGATCCTGGTTGACGGTGGCAAGGGGCAACTGGGCATTGCGATGGAAGTACTGGCCGAATGCGGCCTCAGTGACATTCCATTGATGGGTGTCGCCAAGGGACCATCAAGGCGAGCGGGTTATGAGGAATGGATACTGCCGGTTGCACCTCACAGTCTTCAGCCGGGC
>CBDTVF010000514.1:0-2077 GCA_965363775.1 uncultured Gammaproteobacteria bacterium | reverse complement strand
CGCACCCGCTGGCGGGAGATGTCTCGAAGCGCCTGCTGGGTTTCAAGGACCTGTTGCTGGTTGGTTTTTTCCTGAGCATCGGTATGTCAGGCCACCTGACAATCTCGGCCATGTTGGTCGCTTCGCTACTGACGGTGGTGGTCGTTTTCAAGGTTATTTTGTTTTTTGTTGTCTTCACTCGATTCAGGATGCGAGCGCGAATTGCGACACTGTCATCATTAACGCTGGCCAACTATAGCGAATTCGGGTTGATTGTTGGTGCGATCGCGGTGTCCAACGCGTGGCTGACAGAGGACTGGCTGGTTACGATCGCGCTTGCACTGACCATGACCATCATCATCGCTGTGCCGATTAATATGCGTGCAAATCGCCTATATGAACGCATACGGCTAACGGTCAGGAAATTCGAAACAAAATCCGTGTTACCCGAAGACGAGCCTGTTGATATGGGTGGTGCAAAAATTGCGGTAGTCGGTATGGGAAAATTCGGCGCCGGAGTGTACGACAAACTGGCACCGGATTACGGCAACATACTGATCGGTATCGATAACGACCCCGACATCATTGCCGCGCACAAGGCCGCAGGCCGCAATGTCGTTCGCCTCGACGTTACCGATGACGAAATGTGGGACAGGTCAACCAATATACGCATAGAAGTCGGGATACTGGCGTTGAAGCGCCACCAGGAGAACCTGGCTATCATCAGCCTCGTCCGCCAACGCAACTCAAAAGCAAAAGTGTTTGCCGTCGCCAGCCACGAGGACGAAGTCGCGGAACTCATTGATGCCGGAGCGGAAGCGGCGTGGAATATGTACTCGGAAGCCGGTATCGGGCTGGCCTCTGAAGTCGTTGCCTATTTCCAGAACAAAGACAACAGCTAGCAAATTTCGTACAAATTAAATCGCGTAACGCGCAGAAGCGCGTGAGCGGTCAGAGCTCTCACATGGGAAACTTTGTCATGAAGATCAAGATGCAAAATCAACAATAATTTCAGCTGTCATTTCGGGTGCCTGCATAGGGAACAGGTGTCCGAGCCTGGAAAGTTCCCGGTATTCCACATCCGGCCTGGTGTGTTTCAGCAACTCCCAGGTATCATCCGTAAGAACATCTGATTCTTCACCTCTGACGATTAAAGCTTCCTTTTTCATCCGCTTTATATACTTCCACATTGAGGTCGGTACCGACCCAAAAAGGAAAGCCTCCAATCCCTTCGGGAAAGCAAGTTCAACTCCGTCAGGCGTTTCCACAAGACCATCTTCAATATATGAATCGAACATTCTTTCATCCCAGCTTTTAAAGAGAGCCTTGTCTGAAAAATACTCACGAGCGTCTTTCCTGCTGGTCCAGTTGTCACGCCGCCTACGCGCACCAACCGCAAGTGGCGTCCTGTGCCTCTGTCGGGTCAATGCTAAAAACCGCACTAAATTCATAATTCTGCAACTGCAGGCGCCACAGAAATTCAGTCCCATTGTATGGAAATTATTTGCCATCATATGAAAAATCGGTTTGTATACAGAAGACGGGAATCCGTTTGCATGAGAGAATAACAACGGTGGCCCGCTGCCGACATCAACATAGCTGAAGCAGACGTCATCATGCCTGGATATAATTTCACTCATATATAACTTTGTGGCTCAACAAGATGTTTGGGGTGTCAGTTAATTATTGCCCAGATTATGACGGCATCGGGCCCTTTATCACCTGGCCTTGATCACTCCTCGATCAGTGCATTTACCTTTGCAGCACAAATAAAGTCGTTTTCTGACAGCCCATCAATAGCATGTGTTGTGAACCCAACCTGGCAAAAGTTATATCCAGCGGAGAAATCCGGGTGATGGTTTTCGTTGTTCACTACCCAGGCCATGGCATTGATGAAAGACATGGTACGGAAAAATCCACGAAACTCGAAGCGTCGGCTAATCATCTTCCCATCAACGCTCAGTTCCCAACCGGGAAGATCGGCAAGCATCTCTTCTGCGGCTTCTTGTTTAACGGTATCAACACCACCCTCGCAGGGCACGCAGTGCTTGTTGGTCAGGTCACAAAATTCGTTCATAAAAATCCTCGGTGATTCAGG
>CBDTVF010000513.1:0-2099 GCA_965363775.1 uncultured Gammaproteobacteria bacterium | reverse complement strand
CGCTTGATGTATTTTCCATACAGCGCATGCTTGATCTGACGTTCAAGCAGTACGGTCACGCTTTTGTCCATCTTGTTGCTGACAACCCGGCCAGTCTGCGTGCGCTTGATTTCTTGAGTAGTGCTCATGCCGCCTTACCTTCAGTTGATTTTTGTGTCATGACAGTCTTGACCCGTGCAATATCACGGCGTACACGACGCAACTCGTTAACATTGGTCATTTGACCCATTCCTTTCTGCATTCTCAGACTGAACTGTTCCTGCAACAAACTCTTAAGCTCATCACTCAATTCAACTGAAGTCATGCCCTTTATCTTATTTATGTCCATCACATCACCGACCTGGATACAAAGGTGGTCTTAACCGCCAGCTTGGCAGCAGCCAGACGGAACGCTTCACGGGCTGCTTCTTCTGAAACACCCTGGATTTCATAGAGCACTCGGCCAGGCTGAACCGGGGCGACCCAGTATTCAACGTTGCCTTTACCCTTACCCATACGAACTTCAACCGGTTTCTTTGTAATCGGCTTGTCCGGGTACACGCGGATCCATAATTTGCCACCACGTTTTACATAACGGGTGATCGCGCGTCGGGCTGCTTCGATTTGACGCGCGGTAATAAACCCGCGTGTCGTCGCTTTAAGACCATACTCACCGAAGCTGACGCGGTTACCCACCTGCGCCATGCCACGGTTGCGGCCTTTCATCTGCTTTCTGAATTTTGTTCTTTTTGGCTGCAACATCACTCAGTCTCCTAGTTGGCGCCTTTCTTGCCGCCAGTGCTCTCAGGCTTGGCCGCATACAGGTCGAATACTTCGCCCTTATAAATCCATACTTTGACACCGAGGATGCCATAAGTCGTACCAGCCTCGACAACACCGTAATCCACATCGGCGCGCAGAGTATGTAGTGGCACCTGACCTTCGCGATACCACTCACTGCGAGCAATGTCAGCACCATTCAAACGACCTGACAACTTCACCTTGATACCCAGTGCACCCAGGCGCATTGAATTACCAACCGCGCGCTTCATCGCACGACGGAACATGATACGACGCTCAAGCTGCTGTGCAATACCTTCAGCAACCAATTGTGCGTCCAACTCCGGTTTACGAATTTCAGCAACAGAAATGTGAGTTGGAACACCCATCAGGGCAGTCACCTCACGACGAAGACGTTCAATATCTTCACCTTTCTTACCGATCACGATACCCGGCCTGGCCGTGTGTATGGTGATGCGGGCTGTCTTCGCCGGCCGTTCAATCTGGATACGACTCACCGCAGCCTGTTGTAAACGCTTTTGCAAATATGCTCTGACCGCAAGATCAGAATTCAGCATTTCTGCATAATCGCCACGTTCGGCGTACCAAGTTGAGTTCCAGTCCTTGGATATTCCCAGACGGATGCCGATTGGATGTACCTTTTGACCCATAATATTTGTCCTGGTCTATTCGCTATCGGCCACAGTCAACGTAATGTGACTGGTCCGTTTCAAAATCTGTGTGCCACGCCCTTTTGCGCGTGCCCTGCCCCGCTTCAATGTGGGACCCTCGTCGACCATGATCGCTGAGATACTCAGCTCATCAATATCGGCACCGTCGTTGTGTTCGGCGTTAGCAATGGCTGAAAGCAGTACCTTCTTCATGATACGTGCCGCTTTCTTGGTACTAAAAGCCAGCAATTGCTCAGCCTTTTCAACCTGCATGCCACGTACCTGGTTTGCTACAAGGCGAACCTTTTGCGCAGAAATTCTTGCGCCTCTTAATTTTGCTGTTGCATTCATGGCTATACCCTACTTGGACTTGCGGTCGCCGGAATGACCCCTGAAGGTCCTCGTCTGCGCAAATTCACCGAGTTTATGTCCAATCATCTGATCATTGATCAGGATCGGTACGTGCTGCCGTCCGTTATGTACGGCAATGGTTAAACCAACCATCTCCGGCAGAATCATTGAACGTCGTGACCACGTCTTGATCGGACGCTTGTTGTTGGTCTCAACTGAATCTGCCACTTTCTTTGCCAGATGATGGTCAATGAAAGGTCCTTTTTTAATCGATCTTGCCATGTTCGCTATCCGTTATTTTCCAGACCGACGGACGAT
>CBDTVF010000512.1:0-2113 GCA_965363775.1 uncultured Gammaproteobacteria bacterium | reverse complement strand
AAAACCAGATGCAGGAATGGCATTCGCGCCACCGCGACGGAAACCTTCGGAATAAGTGGCATAAAGCATCTTGTTGTCGGCAATGTCCCAGGAGAGATTCAACTTGAATAAGACATCACTCTCTTTTTGCGATGGGAAGTCCACGTATGGAACATCAACACCTTCAAACAAGGGGAAATCCATGGCTGTGCTGTTGGTTAGTTTGTTATCAAACCAGCGCACACCAAAATTGGCACGGAAAGTATCAGACACATGCCAGGTCAGCTCACCATAGAGAGCCTTGTCTTTGAAAGTCTCCCTGCGGTCATAGTAAAAATCGATTTCGGACAGGTCGTAACCACCGGCCCACCAATCACCGAAGGCTCTGCAGGCTTCACCCAGTTGTGGGCAAGCCTTACCATATTCGTTCAAACCCAGCAGATAGCTGAAATTATTGGTCGAGCGATCCTGATCCATATAATAAGCACCGACAATCCAATCAACTTTGCTGTCTTCAGTGGCGTCTGATATCAAGCGGAATTCCTGTACAAATGCACTTTCATCATATCCAGCTGATACATAAGCGGCAGCGCGGGGATTGCCGGTATAAAGAATTTCAAACCAGTTGGTGAATGTGGAGTCCTGGCTACGGTCGGTGACCCATAAGCTGGTATTGTCTCTCCAGCCATTGCCGTCGTGATTGTAGTCGGAGGTATTGGACGTCAATGTCGCAAAACCAAGATCCCAGGCGATATCCAGGTTGAGCAAATCTACATCACGTTCTGACGGTTCAAGGAAGGTGGAACCATTGTCATCACCACCATAACTATTGCCGTAATAATCAGCACCCTTGGTGGTGCTGCGGCGGCCACCGATTTCGTCGCTTTGCATCTGGTAAGTTAGCTGCAATCTAAAATTATCGGTTGCGTCCCAAAGGAATGATGCCCGCAAATGGGTAATTTCTACCGTGTCCGCATCATTTTCAGATGTATAACACGCACCATTGAAGGCAACTTCTTCAGGGCTCAAAGAGCTGCTGCTATTGTCAGTGCACTGACCATTGTCCGCCAGAACCATGGGTTTGCCATTGTCGCCCAGTTGGTACAGGTTGACGTAATCTATGACACCATCATTGTCAATAATACCGCCTGAAATCCGGAACGCTGCATTGGCCCCAATCGGAAAGTTTAACATCACATCACCGCTGAGGTTTTTACCATCCGATCCATCTGTTGTACTGATGAGGCCGCGTGCCTCAGCATCAAAACCACTTGAATCAGGCTTTTTCATAATATAGCGAACTGCACCACCCAGTGCGCCCGAACCGTACAAGGTGCCCTGGGGACCCCGAAGGACCTCTACGCGTTCTACATCTTTAAGCAGGAAGTTCGCAAAAATTGGTGTGTTATCAACATAAGTCGCCACGGTGGGTACTGATGACAAACCGACATCCCCGTTTACACCATTGTCAACATTCACGCCTCTGATTACGATGCTGTTCATGGTGCCCTGGTTTCTGTAACCACGGTCGACAACCGAAATACCCGCAATGTTTCGCATCAATTCATATGAGTCCACTATGTTTTGGGCCTCTATCGCGCTGCCCGAAATAGCGGAAATGTTATAGGGAATATCCTGCGTGGATTCAGCACGTGCTGTTGCCGTCACTATGACTTCTTCCAGGACAAGATTGTCTTCATTGGTTTGATCTTGTGCAAGTACCAGGCTGACCTGGGTAGATGAAATGATGGCTGTTGTGATGGCTATGGTCAGTGCTTTTCTGTTGATCTTGTGGCTGGGTATCATGGATTTACTCCGTTTTTATGGTTTATATCTGTCCCCGGCACAAGCTTTGAACATACTGTGCCAAATACTAAAATATCTGATTCTCTGCCCAGGCCGTAGGGCCAGTTGAAAGACGGTTTTGAGTCCAGAATGAGTTTGAATTGTGGATCAAGTGGTTTCATGGCTTGATCACCTTTTCTCTATCGGGCACTTCAAGTGTGCCGAGTTCAGCAAAGGCCCCTGGACCGGCACCTGGTTGATAGACTGGATAGGTGATGTTGGCATCTCTGAAACTCTTAAGTGGTTGTCCGAGTCCATGAAGACCCCGCTCACGAACCCGCCGTACATG
>CBDTVF010000511.1:0-2137 GCA_965363775.1 uncultured Gammaproteobacteria bacterium | reverse complement strand
GACCGCCCTGGTACGTATTCTGGTTGAGCCCAAAAACGCATTGGTTAAACAGTATCAGCAGTTGTTTGCGATGGAAGGTTCGGAGCTGGATATCCGCGAAGAGGCTTTACAGGCTATCGCCAGACGTGCCATGGGTCGCAAGACAGGAGCGCGGGGATTACGTACTATTCTTGAAAGCACATTGCTCAACAGCATGTACGAGTTACCCTCATTGGAGAACGTTTCCAAAGTTGTGGTCGATGAAAGTGTCATCGATGGTGACGCGGAGCCATTTATTCTCTATGAGAATGTGCCCGCAAAATCAGCATCAGGCGAATAAGCCAAACATTAGCACCGTCATATAAAGGGGTAGGCCGGGACCTCCATCAGGTTTCCGTGAGCCCCGAAAAAAAATATTATAGGCACTGCACGGTGTCATGAGGTCCCGGCCTACGCCGGGATGACGGTGTTTTCATTTCGGTATTGTATTGTCTTTGGTATTGATTTTTTCAATGGTGAGCCCATATTTCCTCTTATCAACTTGAAGGGCGGTTCGCTCTCAATTACATTTGTTTGACACTTCGGTTTTCCATCCAAAACCGATATGCATGATTAAGGAATAAAATGGCAAAGTCCGATACACCAAAACCCGTCGTTGCAAGCACTGATAAGCCTGTGACCAAAGGCAGCATGCAACCCACACCGGTATTGTCGCTGCGCGATGTGGTGGTTTATCCCCACATGGTGATTCCCCTGTTCGTCGGGCGTGACCGTTCAATACTTGCACTTGACCAGTCCATGAATGTCGACAAGCGCATCGTGCTGGTAACACAGCGTAGTGCGGAAATTGATGATCCGACCGAAGCGGACCTGTTTGAAGTCGGCACACTGGCGACTGTTCTGCAGTTGCTGAAATTACCCGATGGCACCACCAAGGTGCTGGTTGAAGGCGGCGAAAGGGTCAGGATCAACAACTTTATTGACGAGAATGGTTATTTTGAAGCCTGGTGGGATTTACTTCCTGTAGACGAAAGCCGGACACAGCAAGAACTGGAAGTAACCATGCGCTCGCTGGTATCGCTGTTTGAGCAGTACGTCAAACTGAACCGGAAAATACCACCCGAATTGCTGACCACGCTCGCCGGTATTGAAGACCCAAGCCGTCTCGCTGATACGGTCGCAGCTCATTTGAGTATCCGGCTTGAAGAAAAACAGGCGCTGCTGGAATTGGGTGGTGTGGCAGAACGTATGGAAAAACTCATGGGTCTGGTCGACGGTGAGATCGAGGTTCTGCAACTTGAGAAACGTATCCGTGGTCGGGTCAAGACCCAGATGGAGAAAAGCCAGCGGGAATACTATCTGAATGAACAAATGAAGGCTATCCAGAAAGAACTGGGCGATATGGATGATGTGCCCAATGATATGGATGACCTGACCAACCGTGTTGAAAAGGCTGGTATGAGCAAGGAGGCCAAGAAGAAGGCGACCTCTGAACTCAATAAATTGAAGATGATGTCACCGATGTCGGCCGAAGCCACCGTGGTCAGAAATTATATTGATTGGATGTTGAATGTGCCGTGGAAAAAACGCAGTCGCATTCGCAAGAACCTGGCAGATGCCGAGGCCATACTTGAGGCCGATCACTATGGGCTCGAGAAGGTCAAGGAACGAATCCTTGAATACCTGGCAGTGCAACAACGTGTGAAGGCTATGAAGGGTCCGATTTTGTGTCTTGTAGGGCCACCGGGTGTCGGTAAAACCAGTCTTGGACGGTCGATAGCGCGGGCCACCGGTCGTAAGTTCGTACGTATGTCACTGGGTGGCGTGCGGGATGAAGCAGAAATCCGTGGTCACCGCCGTACCTATATCGGTTCCATGCCGGGTCGTGTACTGCAGAACATGGCCAAGGTAGGGGCACGCAATCCACTATTCATGCTTGACGAGTTGGATAAAATGTCGATGGATTTCCGTGGCGATCCTTCGTCAGCACTGTTGGAAGTCCTGGATCCGGAACAGAATCATGCTTTCAATGATCACTACCTGGAAGTGGATTTTGACCTGTCAGATGTCATGTTTGTGGCAACGGCCAATTCTCTCAATATCCCCGGGCCTTTGCTGGATCGAATGGAAGTTATCCGGATTCCGGGTTACACGGAAG
>CBDTVF010000510.1:0-2147 GCA_965363775.1 uncultured Gammaproteobacteria bacterium | reverse complement strand
TTAAAGGCTCAAAATCCTGATGTTTTTCGGCAGCAACGATCGCTTCTTCGACGAGATGATTGCGCGGAATATGAACCGGGTTGACGGCATACATGGCGGCTTGATGCTGAATGAGTTGCACGGATTCACTGGTGAGTCTCTCTTGCCAGCGTTCCAACCAGGGTTTGAAAGTCTCGGGTAGCTCAATCAGGGAGCCGACTCCACCACCCGAAGCCGATTGTGGGCTTACAAGATCAGACAGGCAGCGGAATGTCAGTGTGAAATCGGTGTGTTCTGCCTGCATAAGATCGAGAAAATCCTGAATGAGAACCGCGTCGTCGGGTCCCTGATTCACAATCCCCAGTTTTTCAGACATTCGTTGTTGAAAAGCGGTTTGATACAGATCGGGAAAAGCATTAATAGCGGCCTGACCTGAGGCCAGGGCCCTGTCGGGGTCATTGTCCAGAAACGGCAACAGGGCCTGAGTGAGTATACTCAGGTTCCAATGTGCGATATGTGGTTGATTCTGGTATGCATATCGACCGCCATGGTCGATGGAACTGAACACTGTGCTTTCATCATACTCATCCATGAAAGCGCAGGGTCCGTAATCGATGGTCTCACCTGACAGCAACATGTTATCGGTATTCATGACGCCATGAATAAAACCCAGCGACTGCCAGTGGGCTATCAGGCTGGCCTGGCGCGAGATCACGCCATCGAGCATCTCACGGACCGGGTTCCCGGCCCCAAGCGCTTTCGGATAGTGGCGATTGATCACATGGTCAATAAGTATCTTGAGCGATTCAGTATCCTGCCGTGAGGCAAAATACTGAACAGTACCGATACGGATATGGCTTTGCGCGACACGGGCCAACACGGCGCCGGGGAGCCGACCATCACGATGGACCCATTCACCCGTTGTCGCAGCGGCCAGCGCACGGGTGGTGGGCACACCCAATACCGCCATGGCTTCGCTGACAATGTACTCACGCAGCACCGGACCCAACGGTGCGCGGCCATCACCACCACGGGAATAGGGTGTGCGACCAGAGCCTTTGAGCTGGATGTCGTAACGAACGCCGTCCTTTGCAATGACTTCACCCAGCAAGATTGCGCGTCCGTCACCAAGTTGGGGGTTCCAACCGCCAAACTGGTGGCCGGCGTAGACTGTAGCGATGGGATCGGCGTCCTCGGGAATATAGTTACCGGCGACCATCGCTACCCCTGTTTCAGATTCCAGCCATTCCGGATCGAAACCAAGATGGCTGGCCAGAGAATGATTTACGCGAATCAGACCGGCTGTGGAAACGGGTACCGGTAGCCGTCGTGTGTAAAACCGTTCGGGTAGCTGGGCGTAACTGTTGTCGAAAGGTGGGCAGGGATTGGAGTTCATTAGGTGGTAAAGATCTCGTTGATTGATGGAATGCAGATAGTAAAGATACATCAATTTACTTACAAACCAATAATCAGTGCACAGAATTAATGCTGGTCCATTAACTTGTTTCAAACTGAAATCAGATTGCCGGTTTTTTACTATATGATCTCTGCAACAATAGAGCTTGAATCTTTCACGTTTCACATAACGCCAGACATTGGCCAGGAATAAGCTAAACATGAAGCGTCGATATCGAAAATCACCTATGAAAGCAAAGACTGTCGAGTTTGAAATTGATCATATAGACCCGCTGGGGCAGGGCGTATCAAAAAAAACTGGAAATATTACTTTTGTAACCGGAACACTGCCGGGAGAAACCGGTACTGCGTTGGTGTACAAACGAGCCAAAGGTGTGCAATTTGCGCGTTTGCAGCAGTTGGAGATAGCCGCTGACAACCGGGTTGACCCTGAGTGTCCGCACTTTAACCAATGCCCTGGCTGCCAGTTTTTGCACACCGATTATGTGAGCGAACTGGCGTTCAAAAAGGCAACATTGGCACGCGCCCTCGGCACTTTAGCTGTCTCCGAAGAGGATATCGATGTGGTTCCGGCACTACGTCGTCTCTCTTATAGAAATCGGCTGCAGTTGCATTACCGGCACAAATATATAGGTATGCTCGATACCGTCAGCAATGAAGTGCTGGAAGTGCCCCAATGTAAAATTATGCGTCAGGAACTTCGATCTGATTTTGACCACCTTTATCAAGGTGACTGGACACAGGATCATGCT
>CBDTVF010000509.1:0-2174 GCA_965363775.1 uncultured Gammaproteobacteria bacterium | reverse complement strand
CCTTCTACTTCTTCCACTCCAAGTACAATCCCCAGTCGAACCGGATCTTGCAGGTGTTCCGTTGCATGATGCCGAATGCCGGTACCGAGTTCGGGATCGGTGGGACCGGCATTTTCAAGCCGATGCTGGTCACGTTCAACAGCGATGGCTCGGACATCAAACTGGCACTGTCCAACGAGGTCTGGGGTAAGGGCGGTCACCACCCCAACTGGCATCCCAATGGTGAACAGATCCTGATGAATCTCAAGCTTGATTATGATCGTCTCAAGTTCTGTACTTTACGCGCTGATGGCTCGGACTTCAAGGTGCTTAGTGAAACCGTGGAAGGCAGTGGGCACCCCAGTTTCCACAAAGATGGCAGACATATTATTACCGACGTATATCCGGATCAGGATTTCGCCAGTAAGAGCAAGGAAGTTCCGATCAGGCTGGTGGATATCAAAAACCAGACTGAACAACACCTCTGTTTCGTGTTCACCCTGGGTATGCCCAATGCCAACGTATTGCGGATCGATCCGCACCCGGCCTGGAGTCGTGACTACACCAAGGTGTGCTTTAACGCTGCACCGGAAGGCAGACGTCAGATATATGTCGCCGATCTCAGTGAACATATTGAGGGATAAAGTAGTGTCAAACTCAAAACGAACCCTGACCTGTTTGCTGATCGCCATATCCTTGTTAATCGCCAGCATCAACGGTCTTTACGCCAGTGGTAACCGCACCTATCAATGCAACACAAGCGAAGAAGTTCACAAGGCGCTGCAGGCCGTAGTGCCCGGTGACACAATTATGCTCCAGGGTGGCAGAGTGTATGAAATCGACAAGAGTTTTGAGCTCTTTGCCAACGGGTCGGAAGGCAGCAGGATACGCTTTACCTCTCAGGATGGCACTGGCCAGGGACGCTACGCAGTGATCACCACGGTGGGCCAGAAAAAGGAAGAAGACCTGGTCGCCCTCAGGCTGCATGGTTCTTTCTGGAGTGTCTCGAAACTGGAAATAGCCGGCAAGAGAGTGCCACTCGCCGAGGGTTATTGGGATACGAATGGTTTTCGCATTGGCCTGTATCTATCCGGCTCAGGTGCACGTGACAACGTCATCGAAGACATCCATATCCATCATACGCACAACACCGCCGTGGCAATCCGGGACCAAAGTCACCACAACACCTTCAGAAGGATGAGAATCCATCATATTGGCGAATGGCTTTCTGCAGACTACAACGCTCATGAAGGGGAGGGTTTCTATATCGGTTCTTCAAAGGGATTTGACGAGAAGAAGAACAACGCGATCGCCAATAATATCCTTATCGAGGACAGTGTTTTGGGGCCGGGCTTGCTGGGGCAGTATATCGATCTCAAGTATGCGGCATCATCTGTCACCGTCAGGAACAATGTTCTGTTCTGCGATGAAAAGTCCTACAACGAGGAGATCGTCAAACTCGCGGGCTATGCAAATACCATTACGGCTAACAAATTCGTCGGTTCGGCTGCAAACCTGACCCGGTATATCCACATTTTCAATAAAAAGACCAGGGTTCCCGTCAGGGTGGATTACCTCGGTCAGGAAGATATCCCGGCTCCTACAGGCCTTGATAACACGATTGTGGATAATGTTTTTTATACCGATGACCCGGAGATGCTGGTCATCAAAAATGATCTTGTTGAAGCAGATCAGTCATCACTCGTTTTTGATAACAATGAAATACGACCCCTGGATGAGTACACAGAGTTTTGAAATGTAAACGGACGTAGTGGCCATCGTGGCCATGTCTTTTAAGCAAGGATAATTCAATCATGAAAAACCTCACTGCCCTGATTATCGTATCGTTACTGAGTATCACGACCGCATGTAGTGCACAGGACACAACCAAGGGCGTGGCGGAAACACCCCATGAACCTCCTTATATGGCCACCGGCATGAAAATCGGCGAGGTCACTGCTACTGAAGCCATTGTCTGGGTGCGTCTGACAGCCGATGAAAAACGCGTCGATTTCGGTGCGCCGATGCCGAAAGTCTCCTACACGCTCGCCAGCACAGGGGAGCCACTCGAGGAAGTAAGGGATCGTCAACGCGACGCAGTACCCCTTGTCGAATTTCCAGACGGTAGTTCTGTTGACACCATCGAAGGAGCAGTGCCGGGGGCTAAAGGAATCGTCCGCGTACATTACAAGGTC
>CBDTVF010000508.1:0-2185 GCA_965363775.1 uncultured Gammaproteobacteria bacterium | reverse complement strand
GCTTTCCTAATCTGGGGGTCACAGGTTCGAATCCTGTCGGGCGCGCCATGTTTATCAATATGTTATAGAGCATTCATCAAACCGAAACACCTGTGTAGCACACTGGTGGCACACTTCAACACAACAAACCAACAATGACTCTAGATGACTAATGCGCCTACAGCCCTTTCCAGGGGCTTATAGGGCCTATCTTACGAAGGGATTATCACTGACCCGGTGAATAAACCGGCTTACTGCGCAGCACCGGTCCCACAACTCCAGTCATTGCGTATAGCAGGAGTCGGCCAACAGCGACCCCAAGCGACTAAATGTATCCGGCCCAATTTTCCTGCTTTGGGGTTTCTGGAAATATAGTATTTAAATTACTTATACTCCGAAATTCATTTTCTCAGACTACTTTTGCTGGAATATCTTCGTGCAGTCGATTTCCGATGAGTAATCCACCTTGGTGCAAACCGCATCCTTGCCAAACACATCGATCAAGGTTTCCTGCAGGGAGGAATAAGGTCTGCCTTCTACAAAGTAATTCATCTGTGATCCACCCAGGTCGGTTTCCGACATCGTTTGATATTGGGATTGTCCCAGGGAATAGGTTTCCCCTTGTTGGTTTGGTGTACCCAGGTCATCGAAGCTGACGCTGCTGCGAAGCACCAGGTCGAGTTTTCCGTCATTGCCAATGTCTGTGGCCAACCAGTCTACATCCAATATGTCGTTTACAACGCCGTCTTTTAACATGATTTCGTAATGATGGTGGAAATCAGAAATAATTTGCTCAGCACGGGGATGTTGCCTCGAGACAGCAACATACAACTCCCGGTGAGACAGCACGACGTTTATCACTGTAAACTCTGAGCCCTCATCAATCTCCATCTGGGAGCGGACAACGAGATCATCAAGCAACGCTATATCGGCCTTGTCTTCCTGAACTGCTTTAAAGGCTTCCGCAGAGCCCACCACAGACACGATTGTCATTGAAGATTTTGCCTTTTCGATCTCTTCACCGTAAGCATAGCCAGGTACCATCGCCACACGCCATCCGCTCAGGTCACTGACCTTTTGTACGAAAATCTTACTGTCTTTTGCAGTAACCGGTACGATTCGATTGGTCAGATATGGCTCTGAAAACATCAGGTATTCCTCTCTTTCCGGTGTTCGCCATACGGCCGCAATTCCGTCTACCACTCCCTCACGGGCATCTTCAAGAACCTGGTCCCAGTCATAGACCTTAACCGAGCAGTTCCAGCCGGCACGTTTAAGTGCCTCACACACCAGTTTTTCAGAAGCACCCTGCCCCTGGCCCTTGATGGTGAACGGTGGCCAGTCAGAATTACCCAGAGTTAGATTTTGTTCTGCCATGGCAGTTGACAGGAAGAATAATGCAGCAATGGTGGTCAGAAATACTCTCATAGTGCTTTTGGCCTGGGATTGTTTTGAAGGTGAGTTTGTAGAGTATATAAAAATTACTGTGTCACCAGCAATTTTTCATCGGTCCGTCAGAATATTATGTGACTTTTCTGGCTCCTTATTCGAACCCATCGGCAAAAATTGGCTGCTCATCGCTGGTACGCAGCCTGGTTTCCCTGGTTCCCAAACCACGCGTTAACCTCCTAGCCGGAAGCCGCTAGTTGTGACATCAACAGTTGATGTTCCGCTTCTCTTCGCAGTCAGTGCTTATTACTGACCGGCGGCTTCCGACTCCTGCTATACGCCATGACTGGAGTCGAGGTTCCGGTGTGTACCAGTAAGCGGTTGTTCACTAGGCGTGATTTTTAGCACAACGAATAACTGGAGTCGGCCGAGGGTGTGTGATAACTCAATACTCGCCTTCAGTAACCTCATCAGGCTGTACCAGGTGTCCTGTGAACACGTTTGATCGGGGTTGGTTTTGGTTGGGGTAATCTGGCCGGAGGATTATTTCGGTGCTCAGAAGGAACTGTGATTGCCTGTATAGGCGCTATTTGATCACTACAAAGGGCCTTTCTATGCCCTGATCGCCTTGATGAGAGATTTTGTGCCAATGATGTTCATCATTCGCTTCATGTTGTATGCGAGCACGTGCAGACTCATCTCAGTACTCACCCTGTCGAGCGTTCTGGTCATGAAGTGGGTCGAGCCCATCCACGCTTTCAACGTGCCGAACGGGTGCTCCACGGTGGTCCGACGGATACGCATCATATCCGGGTTT
>CBDTVF010000507.1:0-2195 GCA_965363775.1 uncultured Gammaproteobacteria bacterium | reverse complement strand
CAGGTGAGAGCGATTCGATACGCTTTGCCCTGCAATCTGTAGAGGAATCACTTTTAATTGTCGATGACCGATTGGCTCGTCGATTTGCGCTGAAGCAGGGCATCAACATCATCGGTACAGTTCGTTTACTTGATTTGGCAGAGCGGCGTGGCCTGATCAAAAGTGCTGAACTGAGCATCGCTGAGATGACAGCGATTGGGTACCGGGTTTCAGTGGAATTATTGAAGCAGATCAAATTGGAATAAAACTTCTCGTGCGTAACAAGTTACGCACCCTACGGGATTTCGCCAACCAACGTAGGGTGGGTAACTTGTTACCCACGTAATAAACCACCAAATCGTGGGTAACACGTAATAAACCACCAAATCATGGGTAACACGTAATAAACCACCAAATCGTCCCGTTTGGGTGGGCGTTCGAGGTTTTATTTCGGAATAACCTGCCCGTATTAACTGTTCCAGTGGTCTATACTCTGATAATCAACAAACAGAAAGGTTTGTATGACTGCCAGGAAAATGAAAATTCTCGTCATTGATGACAGCCGAACAGCCCTCGGACTCACCGTGAAATTATTGCAAGCTGCCGGTCATGAGGTTGAGGGGCTGCACTTCCCGGGAGAGGCCGTCGAACGGGCTCGCGCACTGAAGTCGGATATCATCGTCTGCGATATCATGATGCCAGACATCAGCGGCTTTGAGGTTTGCAGTAACATCCGCAAGGAAGCAGATCTCGCGGATGTGAAAATCGTGATGTCCTCATCCAAGCCTTATGAGGCAGACCGCAACAAGGCTAAAAAGCTGGGTGCGGATGGATACATCGTAAAACCCTTCACAATGGCGAAGTTTAATTCCATCATTCAATCACTGGGGTCAATGCAGTTAACGGCCTGGGGTGTACGCGGCACCCTGCCAACACCACAACAAGGTTATATTGCTTACGGAGGCAACACCTCGTGTTATTCATTGCAAATTTCACCCGAGCATCACTTTGTTTTTGATGCCGGCACCGGTATCAAAAACTTGGGAAGTCACCTGCTGAAGAACGGCCAGTCACGAATAACCGCTACTCTTTTTATCACGCATCCACACTGGGACCACATTAACGCGTTCCCGTTTTTCACCCCGCTTTACATTCCTGGCAATATCGTTCGTGTCTATGGTGCCGCGCAGGCTGATACAGATTTCGAGCGACTTATGGTGGCGCAGATGGATGGCATCTATTTCCCGATCACGGTAAGAGAGTTCGGAGCTACACTGAGTTTCCACGAAATCGGTGAGCAGAAAATGATTATCGACGGTGTGCACGTGCGCTCAATGTGGCTAAAACATCCAGGGAACTGTCTTGGCTACCGTGTTGATTTCCACGATCGGAGTTTCTGTTATATCACAGACAACGAGCTCTACCCGTCGGATTCAGAGTTTGCTGACGAGGAATTTTTGAACCAACTGGCTGATTTCTGCCGTGGCGCAAATGTTCTGGTTCACGATTGCACGTATTCTGATCACGAATACGCCAGCAAAGTACACTGGGGCCACTCATCGTTAAGCGAAGTTTGTCGCCTGGCACACCTGGCTGAAGTTGATCGGCTTTGGATACACCATCATGATCCTGATCAGACTGATGAAGATATCGAACGCAAGCTCGAGTTTTGCACCTCTGTTCTACAGTCTTTGGGCAGCAGCACCAAGGCCATTTTACCCCATGAAGGAATGAGCGAGAACGTTTGAGCACCAACAAGGGAAAACAAGAACATGGCTAACCTATCTTTGAAAATTTCCAGTCTGGCCCTGGCCACCCTGCTGTTTGCAGGATGCGCCGAGGCGCTAAAGACTCCGCCGGGACCACCACCCCCGCAAAATCTGCTGGGGTCGACGGACGAACTGCAACTGGTGACTGAACTGTCTCTCAACCTGGCCAGGGAATATGGCGGCAAAAACGTGCTGGTTGTGCTGGAAATCGACGGAACCCTGCTGACCGGCATGCCCGGCCAGGATGCCAATCCCTGCGCCCGATCGGCGGATACCCCGTCCAGCCCGATGCATCCCATGCAGGCAGACACATCGCAACTGGTTCAGCGCATTCAGGACGCCGGTGTGAAGGTCATCGTGCTGACCGCGCGTGGACCGGGGTGCCGGTCACATACCTTCGCGGACTTGCGCAACAACGGTTTTGATTTCACCGCCCACGCCTGGCCG
>CBDTVF010000506.1:0-2217 GCA_965363775.1 uncultured Gammaproteobacteria bacterium | reverse complement strand
TGCCACCATGGCAATTTGCATGACCTGTTCCTGGAAAATCGGTACACCCAGTGTGCGCTGCAGTACCTTGCGTAACGGCTCCGACGGATATTCGACCGGTTCCAGTCCACGCCGGCGTTGCAGGTACGGGTGCACCATATTGCCCTGTATGGGACCGGGTCTGACAATGGCTACTTCGATGACCAGGTCATAGAAACAGGCGGGTTTTAAACGTGGCAACATGGCCATTTGGGCGCGCGATTCGATCTGGAATACACCGATGGTGTCAGCCTTCTGGATCATGTTGTAAGTTTCAGTGTCTTCAGCCGGTACATCAGCAAGACCCATGTCAGTAGCGTAAAAATCATTCACCAGGTCCAGGCAGCGGTGAATGGCGGTCAGCATACCCAGTGCCAGGCAGTCCACTTTAAGCAGACCCAGGGTCTCCAGGTCATCCTTGTCCCACTGGATAACAGTACGTTCCGCCATAGAAGCATTTTCCACGGGTACCAGTGAGGCCAGCGTATTTTCGGAAATTACAAAACCACCTACGTGTTGAGACAGGTGGCGGGGGAAACCGATCAGGTTTTGCACCAGGTACAGCAACTGGCGGACTTTGAGGTTGTCTGCAGCAAAGCCCTGTTCTGCAAGTCGTTGGGAAAAGCGCGCCGGCTCATCCCACCACGACATGTTACGTGCCAACTGGTCAACCTGGCCGTGACTGAAGCCCAGTGCCTTGCCAACATCGCGGATTGCACTGCGTGGCCGGTAGCTGATGACGGTAGCCGCCAGCGCGGCCCGCTCGCGGCCATATTTCCGGTAGATGTACTGGATCACCTCTTCGCGGCGCTCATGTTCGAAATCGACATCAATATCCGGTGGCTCATCACGCTCACGGGAGATAAATCGCGCGAACAGCATATTCATGCGGGCCGGATCCACCTCGGTAATACCCAGGCAATAACAGACCGCGGAATTTGCCGCGGAACCACGACCCTGGCAGAGGATGTCCTGGCTGCGCGCAAACTGGACAATGTCGTGTACGGTCAGGAAATAGGACTCGTAGTGTAGTTCGGAGATCAGTTTCAGCTCACCTTCAATCTGCTGCCGTAGTTTCCCGTCAATACCGGATGGCCAGCGTTGCCTGATACCGGCTTCGGTCAGGTCCCGCAAATGGGCAGTACTGCTCATGTCTTGTGGTACCACTTCACGTGGGTACCGGTAGCGCAATTGACCTAAATTAAAATGACAGCGTTGAGCAATCCGAACTGATTCATCCAATAATTCCTGACGGTACAGAGCATCCAGGCAACGGCGGCTACGCAAGTGTCGTTCGCCGGAGGGCAGGGCGCGGTAACCCAGTTCCGACAGGCTGCAAGTGTGGCGGATAGCGGCCAGTACATTGTGCAGCATACGTCGTGAGCGGATGTGCATTTGCACATCACCGCAGGCAGTCACTGGTAACCCAGCTGCAGCAGCAATAGCAATCAGCTGTGCCAGTCGTGAGTTGTCATCGACACCCATACTAAGATTAATTGCCAGCCAGCTTCGTTCGGGAAAGTGTGAGGCCACCCAGTGTGCTGTGAGTAGATCGTTTTCAGGTTCGTTTTTCTGGGTTTCTGGCAGCCACAATGCCAGGCAGTGGTCGAGATGGTTTTCAAAAGCATTGTCTGCCAATGCATAGCTGCCCTTGGGTGCATTGCGTCGTCCCCGTGTGATCAGCGTACATAATTGTGCATAACCGGTGTTGTCTGCGGCTAGCAGTACCAGTCTCGAACCGTTCTCCAACCTAAACAGGCTGCCGCATATGAGTTCAATGGGTTTTCCGTTTTGCCTGCAACGCCGGGCCTCTTCATAGGCACGTACGATACCGGCCAGTGAACACTCATCGCTCAGTGCAATGGCGTAGTAACCCAGTTCAGCCGCATGTGAGACCAGCTCCTGCGGGTGTGAAGCACCATTGAGGAAGGTGAAGTTGCTGGTGCAGACAAGCTCTGCATAGTCATTTGATGTATCAGGTGAAGACATGCTATATGTATATACAGTATTTAGTCAAAAAACAAGTCTGTCAGGTTTCAGGCACCAACAGATTTCATTCTTATATCTGGCAGAATGTTTACAGTATTTGTTATAAACTGAAGCTAGGAGCCTGTCGGGTTTGGCCGATCGTAGCGAGGGAAAGTCGATTTGAGTCAGATTTTTCGGTCTTTTGAGGCGAATAGCACCGCTATTTAACGA
>CBDTVF010000505.1:0-2228 GCA_965363775.1 uncultured Gammaproteobacteria bacterium | reverse complement strand
TTTGATTAGTATGTAGCACTGGTTTTATTCTAGAATATACATTATAAAAAGTGTCTATCCCTTTGTATCATTAATAGAAGTAATCACTTTTCTATGGTATACAGAATAGTATCTGAGCTTGCCGGGCGCGTGTGAAATAACAGCAGAAATAATAATGATGAGCACCACCAGGGGGGCGTCCCAGTCCGGGTTGCTACCAAGAGCAGCCAGCAGAATCAGTTTAAAAAAAATGCTCACGCCTCTCACCTGAACCATCCAGACAGGGTTTGAGATGATATCTATCAACATCATCAAAACGCCACTTGCCACGGCCAACCACCAGTAGTTAATCCACAGGTCTCTCTCAAGACCAAACAGGATGCCGCCACCCACACCAGCCACCGCCAGCAGGTGCAGGGTACGCAGGCTGATTTTGGTCCAGCGTTTTATTGTCGTTTTGTTCATTGCGTCATTATCTCTCGAATGCTCATCACCTAACACAACAGATTACATGTGAACCTGATAATATCTTCACGTTCCCAAATTCAAGGTTCGGTCATGATTAAATATATTTTGTCCTGTGTTCTCTTTCTTATTCCCGTAACCATTCTGGCTGATGCCCCGGATGGAGAGCTGACTTTATCGGCCGATCCGGCAGTTCAGGTGTTGATTGACGAACTTGGCTTGCGTGAATCAACGATTGCTTCGAGAGACCTTGAAGGCTGGAGTCCACCGAAGAAGATTGTTGTGATGCCATTTCGTGCTGACTCACTGGCTGACTTGCAAATGGTTGCCCCTGGCGTTGAAATCGTAATGGTGGATAGCAAAGAGCAGGCAGCTATTGAAGCCGCTGATGCGCAGGCTGTTGTGGGTATTTGCAATGAGGGAATTCTAGCGGGGTCGCCGGAATTATTTTGGGTTCAGGTCTATTCAGCGGGTGTTGAGCGTTGCGTCGTTCTCCCGGACATGATTGAGGGGCACAAGTTGCTTACCAATGGCCAACGCATTGGTTCACCGGCCCTGGCAGAACATGCGATTGCCATGATGATGGTCCTGGCCAGAGGTCTTGATCTCTATCACGCAAACCAGATCAAAGGACAATGGAAGCGGGAAGCGGGACTGGACAGAGCCGGCCACATGGAACTTGAAGGCCGGACATTACTGGTCGTGGGCCTGGGTGGAATCGGTACGCAGGTTGCAAAACGTGGCCATGGTTTGGGTATGCGAGTGATCGCGACCCGAAATAGCAGACGCGAAGGACCGGACTATGTTGATCATGTCGGGCTTTCAGATGAGTTGCATGACCTGGCATCCCGGGCTGACGTGGTCATCAACACGGTACCTTTGACCGACCAGACTCGTGGAATGTTTAACGCTGGTTTTTTTGATGCAATGAAATCAAACGCATTCTTTATATCGGTAGGGCGGGGTGGCAGCACTGTAACTGATGATCTCGTGGCTGCATTGCAGTCCGGGGCTATAGCGGGCGCCGGTCTCGATGTGACCGATCCCGAGCCTTTACCTGAAGGTCACCCGCTGTGGACCATGCCCAGGGTGATCATCAGCCCGCATACTGCCGGTCGTTCCGATAAAGGCCTTGACCGGTTGTATTTGATGGTGAAGGAAAACCTCAGACGATATGTGGCTGGTGAGCCGATGCTGTCAGTTGTGGATATTGAACGGGGTTACTAGTTCTGGGTTCCAGCAGCACTACACTTAAATGCTGGTTCCGTTAAATTGAGCGATGTGCGGCACCCATCGGATGGGCGCGGAGCGTCACATTCGCCGTGAGTTGGCACATCACTCCACGGGTGGTGTGGGGTTGTGGTATTCGGGACCGTAATTTGTCGGGAACAAATTTCCGAGCGCCCATGGATGGCTTGAGCGTGTCCCGAATACCACTACCCCGCACCACCGCGCACACCACTGATGTGTTCAACACTGGAGGAATAAATAATTGGATTCCTTGTTTCCGAGCTATTCAAACTCTATTCCAGTCGGGAAACGCAGTAACATTTCGAGTTAAAATACGGGTTTTCCCACGGGCCACCAAATATGTCTGAACAACGCTTTTCCGGCACCGACCGGTATGTCGCTACTGAAGATCTCACCACCGCTGTAAATGCTGCAGTAACACTCGGTCGTCCCATACTCATCAAGGGTGAGCCCGGCACTGGTAAAACACAGTTGGCCGAGGAAGTCGCCCGTGGTCTGGATAAGCCATTGCTGCAGTGGCATGTGAAGTCGAC
>CBDTVF010000504.1:0-2228 GCA_965363775.1 uncultured Gammaproteobacteria bacterium | reverse complement strand
GTACTGGAATACCTTAACCAGGTGGCCGGTGATCTCCCGCCTGCTGCCAGACCTGCATTGGGTCCGGATGCAACCGGTGTCGGCTGGGTATACGAATATGCCCTGGTTGACCGCACCGGCAACAACGATCTCGCTCAGTTGCGCTCCATACAGGACTGGTTTCTGAAGTTTGAATTGCAGACGGTGCCGGGTGTTGCTGAAGTAGCCACCATTGGTGGCATGGTTCAGCAATACCAGGTCGTCATTGATCCGGATGCGCTTCAAGCCTACAACTTTTCCCTGGCCCAGGTGCGCAGCGCAATTAAACGTGGCAATCAGGAAGCCGGTGGTTCTGTGGTTGAAATGGGGGAAGCTGAGTACATGGTGCGGGCGACCGGTTACCTGACCTCCATCGCCGACCTGCAAAAAATCCCCCTGGGCATGAATGAAAATGGCACACCGGTGAGACTGGAGGACATTGCAGATATCCGCAAGGGCCCACAACTCAGACGCGGTATTGCAGAATTAAATGGCGAGGGTGAGGTCGTGGGTGCTGTAGTTGTGATGCGTTTTGGTGAAAATGCCCAAACCACGATAGCAGGCGTTAAGAAAAGACTAGCCGAACTTCAGGACAGCTTGCCGGAAGGCGTAGAAGTGGTGGAAACCTACAACCGCTCCGCCTTGATTGACAGGTCAGTGGAGACACTGAAGATGAAACTGGTGGAGGAGTTCCTGGTCGTGGTGCTGGTGTGTATTCTTTTCCTGTTCCACTTCCGCTCATCGCTGGTGGTGATCCTGTCGCTACCGGTGGGTATCATCATCGCTTTCCTGATAATGCGCTTCCAGGGTCTGAATGCCAATATCATGTCACTTGGAGGTATCGCCATCGCCATTGGTGCCATGGTTGATGCTGCCATTGTCATGATTGAAACTGTGCATAAGAAGATGGAGCATGCAGATTATGACCCAAGGAAGCATTGGGACGTAGTTAGCGATGCTGCCACCGAGGTCGGGCCACCGTTGTTCTTCTCGCTGGTGATCATCACCTTGAGTTTTTTGCCAGTATTTACCTTGCAGGCACAGGAGGGCAGGATGTTCGCACCGCTGGCCTTCACAAAGACCTATTCCATGGCGGGCGCAGCCATTTTGTCAATCACGCTCGTCCCGGTATTGATGGGTTACTTCATACGCGGGAAAGTCACGCCTGAACACAAGAACCCCCTTAACCGTTTAATGATCTGGCTCTACCGGCCATTGATCAATGCCGTTACGCACCGCCCACTGTTGGTACTGATGGCATCAGCCGCGCTGGTAGCTGTAGGAATGTGGCCCGCTACCCAACTGGGTTCGGAGTTCATGCCTGATCTGAATGAAGGCGACATCATGTATATGCCGACGACTTTCCCGGGCATATCCATTGGTAAAGCACAGCAGTTGTTGCAGCAAACCGACAAGTTGATCAAATCTGTGCCAGAGGTCAAAAGCGTATTCGGCAAGATAGGCCGGGCCGAAACAGCAACGGATCCCGCGCCATTGACAATGATTGAGTCTGTCATACAACTCAAACCGGAATCAGAGTGGCGCGAAGGCGTCACCATCGACAGCATCAAAGACGAGTTGAACCAGAGATTACAACTGCCCGGGGTAACCAATGCCTGGGTGTGGCCCATTAAAACCCGCATTGACATGCTGGCCACCGGAATCAAAACACCGGTGGGTATCAAGGTTGGTGGTGCTGACCTGAGCGTCATAGAGGCTATCGGCAAAGAGATAGAGAAGGTATTGCTGACCGTACCTGGTACAACCTCGGCCTATGCCGAGCGGGTTGCCGGGGGACGTTATATCACCGTGGATATTAACCGTGAGGAAGCGTCCCGGTATGGTCTGAATATCGATGATGTCCAGGACGTGGTAAGAACTGCCATTGGTGGTATGAATGTGACCGAAACCGTTGAAGGCCTTGAACGCTACCCGGTTAATTTGCGTTACCCGCGACATATGCGGGATTCCATCGAGCAACTCAAACTGCTGCCCATCGTCACCCCTGCCGGTCAACACATCACGCTGCAAGCGGTTGCCGACCTGCGCATAGAGGACGGACCACCGATGATCAAGAGTGAAAATGCCCGTCTGAATGGTTGGATTTATGTGGATATCGGTGGCGTCGATCTCGGCACATATGTTGCTGCAGCCCGTAAAGCTGTTGCGGATCAGGTTGATTTACCAGCCGGGTATTCGATCACCTGGTC
>CBDTVF010000503.1:0-2236 GCA_965363775.1 uncultured Gammaproteobacteria bacterium | reverse complement strand
TGTCAGCACAGGTGAATCTGCGGCAAGAACAAGCCGGGTTCTGGACACCATGGTAAAAAACTACTACTCAGATAGAATCCTATGAAAATAATCATCGATAACAAAATCCCCTACATCAAAGGGGCTCTGGAACCCTACGCAGAAGTGGTTTACCTTCCGGGGAATTTAACCACTGCCGAAGTGGTGAAAGATGCCGATGCGCTAATCACGAGAACCCGGACAATTTGCAACCAGGCGGTTCTGGAAGGTTCAAAGGTGAAGTATATTGCCACGGCCACCATCGGTTTCGATCATATCGACACACAATACTGCAAAGAAGCCGGAATCGAATGGGTCAATGCCCCGGGTTGTAACGCGGAAAGTGTCAATCAATATATTTCATCTGCCTTGTTGTCATATGCCAAACGAGAGCAACTGGATTTAGCCGGAAAAACTATCGGTATAGTCGGCGTTGGCCAGGTCGGTTCACGGATCGCAAAAACCTGTGAAATTCTGGGTATGAATGTTCTATTAAATGATCCTCCGAGGGAAAGAGCGGAAGGGTCTTCACAATTTGTGTCGATAGAGGAGGTCCGGGAACAGGCGGACTTCATCAGCTTTCATGTGCCCCTGAACAGACAGGGTATCGACAAAACATTCCACATGGTAGATGAAGAGTTTATTCAAGATCTTCGCAAGAGCCCGCTCATTATCAACACCTGCCGTGGTGAGGTTTTCGAGACACAAGTGGTTCGAAATGCACGTGAGAAGAATGCTCTTTCGGGAATGGTGATTGACTGCTGGGAATATGAACCTGACATTGATCTGAAATTATTGAAGCTCGTTGATTACGGCACCTCTCACATAGCCGGTTATTCAAAAGATGGAAAAGCCAATGGCACCACGAGCAGTGTCCGGGCCATCAGCAAATTTTTTGGTTTGGGAATTGATGACTGGCAGCCAAGTGGTGTTGATGCGCCCGATAACTCAATCATAGAACTGGATGGAAACAATAAAACAGAACAGGCCATTCTGGCTGACGCAATACTCGCGACTTATCAGATTGAGACTGATGACGAAGCATTGCGCAGTTCTACGCATTTGTTCGAACAATTACGTGGGGATTACCCCGTCAGAAGGGAGTTCAACTTCTATTCAATCAGGGCTCGGAATGTTGAAGCCGAAGTGAAGCAGAAGCTCAGGAACTTGGGATTTACACTAATAGAGAGTTAGTTGACACCATGAAGATACACTACAAAAAACACCTTCTACTGGGCCTCATCGCCATGTGTTGGTCAGCTATGTGCTGGCCCTCCAGTCCGGTGCCGGAATCTCCGGGGGATTCAGGAGTTCAGACCCTGGCAAGTGAGACCGGTGACTACCTGCTGAACCAGTCCTGGAATTACTACCCAACACCGGTGGAGCAGCCAGAACGGCTGGATCGCGACCATGGTGCCATCAAGGTCAATTTGCCACATACCTGGAACGCCACTGATCCCACCGATACCGTGCCAGGATATCGACGGGATGCCGGCTGGTATCGAAAACAACTGCAAATCACCGCAGACCCGGAACCCAAACGTTACCTTCTCTATTTTGAAGGTGCCAATATGACCGCCGAGGTGTATGTCAATGGACAGTATGCCGGCGGCCATGTCGGTGGTTACCTGGGTTTTGAAATTGATGTCACTACCTTTCTTTCTCATTTTGGTCTCAACGAAATACTGGTACGTGTCGATAATGGTGTTGATCGACAGATTATTCCGTCACAAAAGGCCGATTTCGTGCTCTATGGCGGTTTGACACGTGATGTGTACGTGCGTATCCGGCCGGAAAATTACATCAGCGCCATACAAATAGACACACCGCTTGTATCGTCAAAGTCTGCGAGGGTGTCGGCCATGGTGGAAGTCCAGCGTACTGAGAAGACCTCACAACTCACTGCGGAGCTCAAGGAGCAGACGGACAAGACGGCCACTTTTGAAGTCCAGCGTACTGAGATGAAGGCAGAGACCTTACAACTCACTTTGGAGGTCAAGGGGCAGACAGACGAGACGGTTGTATTTGCGGAAATTGAGGTTGAGGCGGGAACCGGTCCGGTGCAAATGCAACTGGAATTACCCGAAATATTAGAGCCTGCATTGTGGTCACCAGCTACGCCAAATCTGTATACCTTGCATACGACCCTGAAGGATCAAGATGGAGTGCTTGTCCACCAGGCAGCAGAGCGTTTTGGCCTCAGGTGGTTCGGTTTTAC
>CBDTVF010000502.1:0-2244 GCA_965363775.1 uncultured Gammaproteobacteria bacterium | reverse complement strand
AATATGTACGCTTAAAAACCCGCAGAATTAATGAGACTTAATCAGAGGTGCCCTAGTCTTCTTTTTAGTCAAAGGATGTATGCTATCTGGCAGGTTTTCTAGCACAACCTCAGCAAATGCCTCAAGCGCCTTACGGCGGGGAAAAGTGCGGCGGTATACCAATGATACCCGGCGATAGGTGTCAGCTAGTTGTAGTTGTCTCGCTATGAGACCCTTGTCTCTTGCTGAAGCAGTGTCCAGCGCCAGCGCAGGCAACAATGTACTGCCAAATCCCGCTTTTACCATTTGCAGCAATGTTTCCAGACTGGCAGCGCGCAAGTCTGCTAAATCACCTCGCGCTTTGCGTTCCTGAATGTGACAAATTTCCATTGCCTGTTCTGCAAGGCAATGACCTTCAGCTAGCAACAGCAGATCTGCGCTATCCAGATCTGCCTGGATGATTTTCTTCTTCTCGGAAAGTGGATGGTTTCGTGGATGAAGCAACCAGAAAGGCTCGTCAAATAACGGCATACTTTCGAATTCCGGGTCTTCAACCGGCGTAGCCAGCAGTGCAGCGTCAATTTCGTGTTTGCCCAGGCGTGTCAGTAGTGTGTCAGTGAGTTCCTCGGACAACACCAGTTTTATCTGTGGGTACTGTTCTTTCAGCGGTTGCAGTACCAGCGGCATGAGATACGGGCTCAAGGTAGGGATTGCTCCCATACGTAGTGGACCGACCAGTGGGTCCTGGTGTGACTGTGCCAGTTGCCGCAAAACCTCGGCCTGCTCCAGAACCAGTCTGGCCTGCGACACAATGGCTTCACCCAGATGGGTGGTTTCCACTGAGCGCTTACTGCGTTCAAAAATGGTTATGCCCAGTTCCTCTTCCAGCTTTTTTATCTGGCCGCTCAAGGTAGGTTGGCTGACGAAACATGATTCGGCAGCACGGCCGAAATGATGGCTATCTGCCACCGTAACCAGGTATTTGAGATCTCTAAGATTCATATCGCTTCTGGCATTTTCGCTAAATCATCAATTAATAGGTTTTACCTATTAGTTTAATCAATTTAAACGATTTTAACAATATGTTGATTTGCTCTATTGTTTGCACATGGCTGGCATTAAATCCAGCTGTACAGGCCATACACAATGGTAAATATTAAAAATCAGCTTAGGAGAAAATCATGAGTAATAAAAAAACGGTTATGACTACAGCGGCAGGTTGCCCGGTAGCCGACAATCAGAATTCGATCACCGCCGGGCCGCGCGGCCCGATCCTGATGCAGGATGTGCATTTATTCGAGAAACTGGCGCATTTTAATCGTGAACGTGTGCCGGAACGTGTTGTTCATGCCAAGGGAGCCGGTGCTTATGGCACGTTTAAAGTGAGCCATGACATTTCGAAATATACCTGTGCCAAACTGTTTGAGAAAGTGGGTAATGAGTGTGAGTTGTTTGTGCGTTTCTCCACCGTCGCAGGTGAACTTGGTTCGGCTGATACGGTGCGTGATCCACGCGGTTTTGCGGTGAAGTTTTACACCGAAGAAGGTAACTGGGATCTGGTAGGAAATAATACACCGGTGTTCTTTATTAAAGATCCCAGCAAGTTCCCGGACTTTATTCATTCACAAAAACGCCACCCGGCAACCGGTTTACGTGATGGCGCAATGCAGTGGGATTTCTGGTCTTTGAGCCCCGAGTCTCTGCATCAGGTAACCTGGCTGTTTGGTGATCGCGGTATTCCGGCGACACTGGCAAATATGGATGGCTTCGGAAGTCACACCTTTAGTTTGTGGAATAACCAGGCTGAGCGTTACTGGGTGAAGTGGCACTTCAAGACGGAGCAAGGCATCAAGAACATGAGTGTTGAACAGGCGGCGAAAATTGCTGCGCAGAATCCAGATTACCATCGCCAGGAACTGTTTGAGGCGATTGAACGTGGTGATAATCCAAAGTGGTCGGTGAAAGTACAGATTATGCCCGAGGCCGAAGCAGAAAACTGTGACATCAATCCGTTTGACCTTACCAGGGTCTGGCCACATGCTGATTACCCGTTGATTGAAGTCGGTGTGATGGAGCTGAACCGTAACCCGGCTAATCACTTTGCTGAAGTGGAGCAGGCCGCCTTTGGCCCCGGTAATCTGCCGCCTGGTTTTGGTGCTTCACCTGATAAAATGCTACAGGCACGTTTACAGGCCTATCCGGATGCACATCGTTATCGCATTGGTGTCAATCACGCCGCGCTGGATGTAAACAAGCCACGTTGTC
>CBDTVF010000501.1:0-2247 GCA_965363775.1 uncultured Gammaproteobacteria bacterium | reverse complement strand
GATTTTTCACTGAACACCCTGGCCTCATTGAGTAGATTCAGATCTGTGGGATAGCGGATGGCCTGGGGTGCCTACTTTCGCTTGAAGGCGCCTACTCTTGGTGGTCACGCTTTCCAGTTAGATTGCCGTGAAATATCGATTCACTCCGTCAAACGAACAACCCCTTTGCTAACGCAAACACCTTATGATGTTGTCACTCCTGAGCCCGTGCCTATTTCACTCATTGATTTCAACCATTGCACTGGCAACCAGCGTAAATCAGCGGGCTCGTCAATATCGTGCAACACCGGATGTTTTTGGACTATCCAGCCTAGTTGCCCCATGCGGCTCAGCGTTTCATGAGCAACGGTGTCAGTGCTCCATGGAATTCCTGTAAAAACAGTCTCATGAAAATTTCTTAACCCCAGCAAGACATAACCACCGTCGGTGGCCGGCACCAGCACTGCATCGCTTTCTTGTAGTGCAGTGGCGGCCCTTCTCAATCGGGCCGCGTCGAGTTTCGGGCAATCTGTACCGATCAATAATATCGATTCACCCGACTCGATTGCCCTCTGAGCCCTTCGTGCCATACGCGCGCCCAAATCACCTTCTCCCTGTTCTGACCACTGTACGGCGTCCGGTACGGCGAAGGTTTGCCACACGGGATCCGTTATTGACGGGGTTACACATAACTCTACCCGCCCTACCCCTGCAGCCAGGGATTCGGTGAGCGTATGCATTAACAATCGTTGCGCCAGCCTGGCGGCACCAATTTCTCCCAGGGCTGGAATCAGCCGTGTCTTGGCGAATCCGGGTTGCGGAGCCTTGGCGAAAATTGTAATTACAAGCGGCTTCATTGGTACATTTTCGCAAGCTCACTGGCGGGAACTCCACGCCAGTAGTACCAGCGCAATCGCCACATTAACAGGATGGTGCGAAGCACCCCATGCGTATCCCAGCGCCGACCCGAGGTCTTCACGCAACTCCTGATGCATACGGGGTCGGAAACCACACGCAAACGTTTGGAAATCTCAACATCTTCCATCAGTGGTTGGTCCGGAAAGCCTTCCACAGTATCAAAAACACTGCGAGTAACAAATATGGCCTGATCACCTGTGGCAATACCCGTCAGGCGAGAGCGCAGGTTCATCATTCCCCCAACCAACCACAGCCAGTGTGAACGTCCCACAATGCACACGTCGAACCGGCCCCAATGAAGCTCAGCACGCTTCATGGCTGAAGTTAGCAATACCCCGGCATTATCCGGTAGTAAGGTATCTGCATGCAGAAACAACAGCACATCACCAATGGCCTGTGCCGCGCCCACATTCATTTGCCGGGCCCGTGAACAGGGTGACTGGAGCACGGTAAAACCAGCGCTTGTTGCGATGTCAGCTGATCCATCTTCACTTCCACCATCGACGATGATCACCTCACATCCATGTTGCTCATGGAACAAAAGCTGATCAAGCAGCGACGGCAGATTTTCGGCCTCATTCAAAACTGGAACGATAATGGAAACCTTCATGACATTTCTAACTCAAACACAGGATCAGCCTCGTTTCCATGTGTGATAACGAGCCAACCACACCATCAGGCGCTGTGGCGTATGCGCACGCTTCCAAACCCCTGCGGCGTATTTGTTGGCCTCCGCAAGTGTGGGGTATGTGTGAATAGTCCCAAGTATTTTATTGAGACCCAGACCATGTTTCATTGCCAAAACGAATTCGGCCAGCAAGTCACCCGCATGTTCACCGACAATGGTCACCCCCAGGATGCGGTCTTTACCTGGAACCGTCAGCACTTTGACAAAACCCTCTGTCGAGCTGTCCGCAATCGAGCGGTCCAGATCGTCGAAGCCGAATTTGCTGACTTCACAGGCGATGCCTTTTTCTTTGGCCTGCTGCTCGTTAATACCCACGCTGGCCACTTCCGGGTCGATGAATGTGGACCTTGGAACCACCGAGTAGTCTGCCTTGAATTTTTTCAAACCACCGAACAAGGCGTTGACTGCTGCATACCAGGCCTGGTGCGCTGCAAAATGGGTAAATTGGTAGGGGCCTGCAACATCACCTGCCGCAAAAATATTGGGGTACAGCGTTTCCAGGTAATCATTGATCACCACGGCGCGTTGGGTTTGAATTCCTAACTCCTCCAAACCATAACCGGTCAACCTCGCCGCTCGGCCAACCGCACATAATAAATCGTCGAACTCTATCCGCTTTTCTTCACCATTGCTCTCAACGATGATGAATTTTCGATCCCCTT
>CBDTVF010000500.1:0-2280 GCA_965363775.1 uncultured Gammaproteobacteria bacterium | reverse complement strand
GCCCCGATGCGACCAGCCACGATTGAGACTCTTGACGATTACCAATGGCCGGATGCGCATGATCCAAAGCAGTTTGAAGGTCTGAGGGAGCGTGCAAAGTATCTCTATGAAAATACCGATTATGTCATCGGTGCGGATGCCATCAAGGCCGGTATCCTGATGAACGCATTGCAGTTAAGGGGTTATGACCAGTTCTTTATGGACCTTGCCATCGACAAGCCCTTTGCTGAAGCCCTGATGGATAAAATCCTGGTGACGCTAAAAGACATGTGGACTCACTACATGGAAGCAGTCGGGCCTTATGTGCAGGTTGTTTACGTGACCGATGATTATGGTTCACAGTCTTCTTTGTTGATCTCGCCGCGTATGTTCCGCCAGTTGATCAAACCCAGGATCAAGGAATTAAACGACCATATCAAGAGTCTGGCGGATGTGAAAATCATGTTCCATAGTGATGGTGCGGTATTGCCTTTAGCCAAAGATTTTCTGGATGCAAATGTTGATATTCTTAACCCGGTTCAGACTTCAGTGGTCGGTCTGGAAGATACTTACGCATTGAAAGAATCCGTTGGTGATCGCCTGAGTTTCCACGGAGCGATTGATGTGCAACAGATGTTGCCCAACGCAAATACAGAGGAATTGGAGCAGGAGATTGCCAGGCGCATTTATGACCTTGGCCGTAACGGCGGATACATCCTCGCTCCCTGTCATAACATCGGTCATGATATTCCCCCTGAGAATGTAGTTACCCTGTTCAAAAAAGCGCGTGAATTGGGTGGGGATCCAGAGAGCCTGAAGAAGATTGTCGAATCGGGCACATCCTACTTTAAATAAATGAAAATATATGAGTATTACTATGCAAAATCCAGTTAAACGCAAACTAAAAAATGGTCAGAAGACCATCGGTGCTTTCTCGCAGATCATCAGCCCGGAATCAGCAGAAATCATGAGTCAGTCGGGCTTTGACTGGATCATTGTAGATCTGGAACATGCCCCCGGCGATTTTGCCAATCTTCAACGACAATTACAGGCCATGAATGGCTCCGGTGTGGTTCCTTTTGCCAGGGCATCATGGAATGACATGGTCGGTATCAAGCGTACCCTGGATACGGGTGTCATGGGTTTGCTGATTCCTTACGTCAATACCAAAGAAGAAGCCATTGCCGCCGTCGCGGCCTGTAAATACCCACCACTCGGTTGTCGTGGTGTTGCCGGTAGTCCACGGGCTGCCGGGTACACGCGAAACACCATGCCGTACCTGACCTCCGCCAATGACGAGGTGGTTGTCATGATCGCAGTTGAGACCATGGAAGCTGTCGAAAACCTGGATGAAATTCTGTCTGTTGAAGGCCTGGATGGCATCTTTATAGGTCCTGTTGATCTAGCCAGCAGCATGGGTTACCTGGGTGATCCTTCACAGCCAGAAGTACAGGAAACCATTGCCCTGATAGAAAGCAAAGTGCTGCCCTCGGATAAATTCCTTGGCACCCTGGCAGCCAATTGGGGTAAAGCCGCAGCCTGCTTTGAAAAAGGCTATCAATGGATGGTGTTGATGCAGGATGGAGTAGCCATCAAAAATGCCGGTGATGCGGCGGTCAGCAGTTTCCGTGATGTTTATGGCGATGGCTGATGAAACTTAAAGATAAAGTCGCCATTGTTGCCGGTGGTACGAAAGGAATCGGGCTGGGTATCGCGCTGGAGTTTGTGCATGAAGGTGCAAAGGTGGTCATCGGTGGTACGACCGACTCAACCGGGCAGGCTGGTGTTGCCGAGCTTGCAGCAGCAGGCGGTGAGGCCATGTTCGTCAATTGTGATGTATCCCAGCTGGATCATCTGGACCGGATTATTGAAAAAACGGTCGAACAATTTGGACGCCTGGACATCTATGTCGCCAATGCCGGTATCAACGATTCCAATAAAACCCACTTCCTTGATATCACGTCCGAGCAATACACCCGGATTATGGATGTAAACCTCAAGGGTATGTTTTTTGGTGGACAAAAGGCTGCCCGGCAGATGGTGAAGCAGGGTGAGGGTGGAGTTATTATCAACATGTCCTCGGTAAATGCACACCTCGCACTGGATGCACAGGTGGTTTACACCACGTCCAAAGGGGGTGTGCAGCAATTGACCAAGGTACAGGCCGTGGCACTTGCCCCGCACAATATCAAGGTCAACGCCATGGCACCCGGTCCCATAGAGACAGAATTGATGCGCAGGGTAGGATCTGACCAGCAGTTGATGGATACCATTATGTCCCGCACACCCCAGGGACGTATC
>CBDTVF010000499.1:0-2287 GCA_965363775.1 uncultured Gammaproteobacteria bacterium | reverse complement strand
AGGGTGGGTAACTTGTTACCCACGGGGGTACCCTTCAACATGTGATTTGGTGCGGGAATAATGTAATCGTGGGTAACAAGTTACCCACCCTACGATCCACGCAAGCCCGAAACAATCGAGCCACATAACCCAACCCACGAGAAACAAATATCAATCAGTTCAATACAAAAAAACCCGGCGGAAGCCGGGTTTTTTATTGGGTGGACATTAAAGTCGAATTTATCCCTTCATACCACCTGGTCCGCAATCGTCACGTAAGAAGCTGGTCAGTGATTCATAAAGATCGATCTGATGTCGATAGAATAATGTGCTGTAAAAATGATCAGCACCATCCAACTCAACATATTTGTACGGTTTGTTGTACTTGTCCAGTTCGCTCATATAGCGGCGTACATGTTCCGGCGGTACGCGTTGATCAACACTTCCATGTATCAACATGAGCGGTACGTTTACTTTCTCGACCTCATCAATCGGCGCGATGCTGTCGACCCACATATTGCGCTGTTCAATTTCGGATGAACCACGCATGCGGTTGCTGTAATAGGTCACCTGCATCAAGGTATCGGAAACTGCAGCACCGGCCACAACACATTGATACAACTGTGGCGTACGGGTTGCAGCAATCAGCGCTGCATATCCACCGTACGACCAGCCAAACATGGCCACGTTATCGGCGTCGGTCAGGCCTTCCTTGATCAGGTGTAAAACTCCGTCATCCTTATCGTCCTGCATTTTGTAACCACCCTGACCACCATCCTTGAAGGCGGACATATAGAACTCCAGGCCGTAATTTGTTGAGCCCCTGTATTGTGGTTGCAACACCAGGTAGCCATTGTTGGCCAGCATTTGTCCCCACTCATCATAAGCGACTGTTTCGCTGACAAATGGGCCGCCATGTGGCATCACGATGGTCGGAAATGGCCCCTCGCCATGTGGAATGGTTATGTAGGCATGAATGGTCTTGCCATCGCGTGACTGGTAGTTGATGTATTTGACATCCGCCAGATCTTCAGACTTGAGTAGCGGTTGTTTACTACCAATCGCTTTCAAACGACCATCCTTGAGCAAATAGTAGGAGCCCGGATCATGTGGTCCGGCGTTGTAAACCGTCAATACTTTGCCATCCCGGGAACGACTGGTAATACGTACGTTATAAGCATCGGGAATGACTTGCTCAAGCTGTGCATAAGTCGCAGCTTCAACTGCATCAAAATATTCAAAGTGCAGCTTGTCTGTTCTATAGGCCACACCGACCACTGTGTCAGCGTTGGTCCATGAATTACTGTGATAACGGACCCCGGCTACATTGACGTCGGAACGTGCATAGATCAGTTCGCCAAAAGATTTCGTTTTAACGTTGAAGTCCCACAGTGCTTGTTTGTCCTGGCCATTATTTGCGATTACAAAAATGGTGTCAGGCTTGGTTTCATCTACGCCTTCAATGCGGAAATTCTCGAAGCTGTCTTCATGCAGGCGAAAAACATCCTCCCATTTCGAATCTTTGCCAGGCTGTTTGATGTACCAGATGTACTCGTCTGTACCACGATCGAAACCCCTTGCGACCCAGGCCTCACCATTCTGATCGAACTGTACCTGGCCCATCGAAATCTTGCCCTGCATCAGTAACTTCTTTCTTCCGGTTTCAATATCAAACTCATAATAGCTGCGTGGCCGGAATGCCTTATTGATTTTACTCAGACGACCGTCTCCACCGGGGTTGTAAGACAGGATGACCTTGTTGGGTTTGTTGGGTAACAGGTTATTGACGCTTGGTCCGGTTTCGCGATATTCCTCGACTTCGCGCTTTTTCACATCCAGCAGGGCCAGCTTGGTTTCGTATACGCCCTGGTTAAAGCCGTCGATCTTGTCACGCACTTTCTGACGAAACCTCACGATGAGGTCCTGGTCACCCACCCAGTACAAACTGGTGATTTCCATCTTCTTTGCATTGAATTTAAAGGGTTTCTTTTCAAAATCAGAGGTGTCATAAACCTCGACGACCGGGTTGGCGTCCCGTGTCGGAATTTTCATTAATGCCAAGTACTTACCGTCGGGTGAGACACGTACATAGCTGACGACGTCACGCAGAGCCCAGTACTTGAGCGGGTAGGGTTCATTCGCAGCAAAAGCCGGTAAGAAAACGGCCAGCCCGACAATGCCCAGAAAAAGTTTTGCGAGGATGTTTGAAAATTTCATATGGCTTCACTCATTCAAATGTTTGATTTGCAATATATCAGAATATAAAAAAGCCCGCCGGTATTCCGACGGGCTTTCGAGTTTCCCTCTT
>CBDTVF010000498.1:0-2289 GCA_965363775.1 uncultured Gammaproteobacteria bacterium | reverse complement strand
AGGGCGGTCTCATCCAGTTCCTGCAACGTGGCAACCACCGGCAAGCGACCTACAAATTCCGGAATCAAACCGTATTTGACCAAATCTTCAGGTTCGACTTCGAGCAGGAGTTTGCCAATGTTTTTCTCGTCCGCATGGCTACGTACCTCGGCGCCAAAACCAATACCGGCTGAGGAGGAGCGTGCCTGGATAACTTTTTCCAGACCGGAAAATGCACCACCACAGATAAACAGAATTTGACCGGTATCAACCTGCAAAAACTCCTGTTGCGGGTGTTTACGACCACCTTGTGGTGGTACCGAAGCGATGGTGCCTTCAATCAGCTTCAGAAGGGCCTGCTGGACACCTTCACCGGAAACATCACGGGTGATTGAAGGGTTTTCTGCCTTACGTGAGACTTTATCGATCTCATCGATATAGACGATACCAGTCTGAGCTTTGTCCACATCGTAATCACATTTCTGCAACAGTTTCTGAATGATATTTTCAACATCCTCACCGACATAGCCTGCTTCGGTCAGGGTGGTTGCATCGGCAATAGTGAAGGGAACATTCAACATCCTGGCCAGTGTTTCGGCCAGCAGTGTTTTACCGGAACCGGTTGGCCCGATCAAAAGAATATTACTCTTGGAAAGCTCTATGTCATCTTTCGTACGTTGTGGCTCAAGACGTTTGTAATGATTGTATACGGCTACAGAAAGAACCTTCTTGGCATGCTGTTGGCCGATGACAAAGTCATCCAGAAAGGCGTGTATATCTTTGGGTGTAGGCAACTGTTCACGCTCGCCTGCGCCGACTTCCTCGAGTTCTTCCCGAATGATGTCATTACATAGCTCAACGCATTCATCGCATATGTAAACACTCGGCCCGGCAATTAACTTGCGAACCTCATGTTGGCTTTTACCGCAGAAAGAACAGTAAAGAATTTTGCCGTCCGTGCTTGTGTTATCTTGATCGCTCATTTCACTTTATCCAGCATCCTTCGGAAAATTCTACTATTTTTTGTTGTCAGAGTCATCCTTTCGACTATTAATAAGTTCATCGATAAGACCATACTCTTTTGCCTCGACCGGACTCATGAAGTTATCACGCTCGGTATCCCGGGCAATGTTCTCGACAGATTGACCCGTGTGCAAGGCCAGTAAATCGTTCAATTGTGAACGTATTTTCAGAATTTCGCGGGTATGAATTTCAATATCGGTGGCCTGTCCCTGGTAACCACCCAACGGTTGATGAATCATTACACGCGAGTGTGGCAGACAAAAACGTTTGCCATTGGCACCTGCCGCGAGCAGCATTGCACCCATGCTGGCGGCCTGCCCCACACACATGGTACTGACATCCGGCTTGATAAACTGCATGGTGTCATAAATAGCCAGTCCCGCACTCACTGAGCCGCCGGGACTATTGATGTACAGGTTAATATCCTTATCAGGGTTTTCTGACTCAAGGTATAACATCTGGGCCACAATCACGTTGGCGGTATGGTCATCAACCGGTCCGACCAGAAAAATCACACGTTCCTTAAGCAGACGCGAATAAATGTCATACGCGCGTTCACCCCTGGATGTTTGTTCCACAACCATGGGTACCAGATTCAAAGCGCGTGTTTCGTTTTTCATGTTTACTTGCCTGCTGCCTGTGTTGCTGCGTTGATGGCTTCCTGAAAGCTCATCGGTTTATCTGTCACTGTAGCGTTATTGACAACCCAGTCAACTACCTGGTTCTCCAGCACAGAATTTTCTACCGACTGCAGCATGCGTTGATCGTTGTAATACATTTGCACAACTTCGCGTGGCTCTTCATAGGTCTCGGCGATCTCTTCAATCGCTTCACGAACCTTGGCACCATCGATTTTGATTTTATTCTGCTGTGCCAGTTCACCGAGTAGCAAACCACTGCGCACACGCTTTCTGGCGGGCTCCCTGAAATGATCCAGCATTTCATTGGTCACTTCAATTTCAGCACCACGTAACATTTGTTGCAACATAGTGTAGGCTTCATTGCTGACAATGCTCTCGGGCACTTCCAGATCTTCATGCATTTCCAGCAAACGATCGGCCAACTGTGTTTTCAGCTGTGTATTGACTGCCTGACCCAGTTCACGTTCGAGGTTATTGCGAATTTCAGTCTTGAGTTCTTCGACGTCACCGCTCTCAACACCGAAAGATTTAATAAATTCCTCGTCGACCTCTGGTAGTACACCTTCCTGAACTTTCGTCAGGGTCAGAGCTACATCGGCTTTCTGGCCGGCAAGACCGGGCTCGCGGTAGTCGACCGGGAACTCCA
>CBDTVF010000497.1:0-2298 GCA_965363775.1 uncultured Gammaproteobacteria bacterium | reverse complement strand
TACACGGGTACTTTGTGGTGGATAACAAATGTCACCGTCACGGCAACCCTGGTAGTCCGCTTCCAGGGTAATGGTAGTCTCCTGTCCGGCAGGTCGGTTGACATGAACGGGTACTTCGATCTGCCCGTAATAAACCTCAACCGGACCAAATTCCGGATCATCCTTGATCTTGCCCTCGGGTAAATCTGCTTCGCGAACTTCAAAACCGTTGTCACCGACTACCCTGAAAGCCAGTTTGTCCCGATACAGGTAGTAACCCGGCTGGGCAGTAAGACGCACGAGGATGGTTTCCGTTGAATAACCAATGGCCTCGTAGACAAATGCCTCATCCGGTTGTAGTGCCGGTTCCTTGTTAACAGGGTCTTGTCCCAAGCCAGCCAGGGGCAGATTGAATACATCTGCAAGTGATGCCGCCGGCCGGATGGCTGGTGAAGAGGCGGCTTCCTGGGCGACGACAGGTAATCTGACCACCAACAACTGTTCGGTAGGGGGATAACAAAATATGTCTTCCATACAGCCCTGGGAGCGAACCTTCAGGCTGACCATTTCCAAGCTCGGCGGAAATGATTCCAAAGGCAAGGTGATCTGCAGACTATCGTGAAACTTGATGACTTCCTCACCCATCAGTTCGTCAAACTTGGCTTCACCTTGCGGAATAATCGGTTTACCAAGAACAACACCAGGGGTTTCAGTATTAAATCTCAGGAACTTGTTGTTATACAGGTAAAAGCCATCGGCGATATCCCAGTGGATTTCGACCTGTTGCTGGTCATTGGCCTTGGCCGAGATCTTGAAGACATCGCCGAAATCCCTGATTTCATCAAACTCGAGTGCCGGCGCCAGCACGGGCGCTATCAATAACAGACCGGCTAACAGCAGTCTGGAAAATCGTTTTAATTTTGTTTTATTCATCATCTGATCAAACCGTCACCCGGTTGGTAAATATTCATCGCCCCGCAATAGACGCCGTTTATGCAAGGTAGTTTCAAATCCGAACCGCGTATTTTACCTGAACGGAGATTTTCTTGTTTATAGATGGGGGGAGGATTATACTAACCGACCGTTCGGTCAGCATACGAGAGACACTGAAATCATGCCAAGCCAATCCGACACCAAAACAGTCTACTCAAGCGGTGAACTGGCCATACTGGAAGCGGCTGAATGCCTGTTTGCAGATAAGGGTTTCGATGCCGTTTCGATGAGCGCGATCGCGAAACTTGCCAATACCAGCAAACCCAACATCTATCACCACTTCAAAAACAAGAACGACCTGTACCTGTCGATTATGAAGAATGCCGTTCAGAGCACATCTGCTTTACTGGATGCATTGGAGGATGCGCCCGGTTCACTCAGGCAGCGATTGACGGATTTTTCCGCTGGACAACTTGGCAACATCCTGTCGCACAAACGCAGTTCGCAACTGATCCTGCGTGAGGCGTTGTCCGGAAACTCAGAACGTGGCCGTGAAATTGCCAAGCACCTTGTGAGTAACGTTTTTTCCCGGCTGATAGCCATGGTCCAGCAAGGCCAGCAGGCCGGTGAGTTCCGCGAACATATCGATGCGACACTGGCTGCCTTTATGATCACTGCAGCGAACATGTTCTTTTTCCAGGCCAGTCCGGTCATACAACAGATGCCTGAAGTCCACCTAACCGATGACGCCACCACCTACAGCAAGGGTGTCATGGACATCCTGTTCAACGGATTACTCCTGCATGGAGAGAACCCATCATGAAAACATTCCTGGCCAACGCACTGGCTGCCGTATTGCTGACCCTGTTGGTCAGCGCCTGTGGTGATGGAAGTTCAAACGAGACTGACCTGGTAAACAATACGCGGGCAGTGCTGGTTTCAACAACCGTGGCCGATGTACGAGATCTGCCCATATGGTTGGAAACCGTGGGCCAGGTTCACAGTAAATCCGCACCGACACTGGCTGCTGAAGTCAGTGGTCGTATCACCAAGGTCACGGCAGATACCGGTGACCGCGTCGAAGCAGGTCAGCTACTTGCCGAGACCGATACCTCGACCCTCCTTCTGCAACAGCAAGCTGCCCAGGCAGGTATCGAACGGCTTGAGGTACACATTGCCAATGGTGAACGGCGGGTTGAACGATTTGAAACATTATCGTCAAAGAACCTGTCCTCCCAGACCCAATTGGATGATGCCAGGGAGCAACTGGAAGCCTATCGCGCAGATTACAAGGCAGCCGGGGCTCAACTCGCCATCGTCAATGACTCATTGACCAAATCCCTGGTCGTCGCACCCATCTCGGGCGTGATACAGCAACGCATGATA
>CBDTVF010000496.1:0-2302 GCA_965363775.1 uncultured Gammaproteobacteria bacterium | reverse complement strand
CAATAATGACAGGCTGAAATTAACGATAGGAATATACCAGTTCACCGTCCAGCCTGGTCTGCAGAACCCTGATTTCTGCGATTTCAGCCGCTTCCACTTCAAATATATTTTTATCCAGAATAATGAAATCCGCACGTTTGCCGGACTCCAGGGAGCCAACACTGTTTTCCATAAAACCGGCATAGGCCGCATCCAGGGTGAATCCACGGACTGCTTCTTCGCGGCTCATCTTCTCCTGTGGGTACCAACCACCCGGTGGCCAGCCCTTCACGTCCTGGCGTGTCACTGCAGCATGAATACCCAGCATCGGGTTAACCTTTTCGACTGGAAAGTCAGAACCCAGGGCCAATTGTGCGCCGCTATCCAGCAGACTTCGCCAGGGGTAGGCGTACAAAACCCGCTCCGGACCCAGACGATCCTCTACCCAATACATGTCACTGGTTGCATGGGTGGGCTGCATCGCAGCAATGATGTCGAGTTTTGAAAACCTGGGGATATCTGCGGCGGTCAGTGTCTGCGCGTGTTCAACACGATGTCGACCCGGGTTGTCCGGATAACGCTGTATCACAGATTCCAGCGCGTCCAGCGTCACCCTGTTTCCACGATCACCGATCGCATGAACCCCCACCTGAAAGCCACAGGCCAGTGATTTATCTATTTTGGCTTCCAGTTCTTCAGCCGGCATAAACAGCAGGCCGGAATTTCCGGCATCATCCGAATAGTCTGTCAGCAATGCCGCACCCCGGCTACCCATGGCCCCGTCAATATAGAGTTTGACCGCACGCATATATAAACGTCCGGAGTCATCCTCTATTGCACCGTTGGCACATAACCAGTCAAGTGTTTTACCTGCGCCGTCCGTAAAAGCATAGACACGCGTTGGGAACTCACCTGCCCTGATGCTCTCCTGAAACAGTTCAATGACCGATTGATCCACACCCATATCATGTACACCCGTCAAACCCAGGCTGACCATTTGCTGCAGCGCAAGTTTAAGGGATGCCTTTATCAACTCCCGGGAAGTTGCGGGTACCGCCTGTTGAACCAGGCCCATTGCGCTGTCAATTAAAACACCACTGGCATTGCCTTCAACATCCCGGTGGATAAATCCACCTTGCGGTTGCCAGTCGCCTGATAAGTCCTGGTCCGACATTGCCAAGGCGGCGCTGTTGGCCCAACCCGCATGACCGTCGATACGACGCAACCATACGGGACGATCGGGAAACTCGGAATCAAGGTCCACTCGGCTTGGAAACTCCTTGACCGGCCAGTCATTCTGATCCCAGCCCCGACCCAGCAACCATTCACCTTCAGACAGGTTCTTTTCGTGTTCGCGTAGTCTTTGAATGGCCTCTTCTTTGCTGGCTGTATCCATTAACTGCACCTGGCTGAGACTGATCGCCAGCCCATAAAGATGCGCATGTGAATCGATCAAACCCGGGATGACTGTTTTACCTTTTAGATCTAATTGCTCGGCATCCGGAAAAGCTTCCAGCATGGCCTGCTCATCACCCACACTGTGAATCTTGCCCGAACTGTCAAACAACATCGCATCAGCGACCGAGAAGCCCTGGTCCACCGTATAGATACGACCATTGTGTATCAGGATCTTCTCCAATTGATCGTGCTCAGCGGTTAGCCCGGAAGTTTCCGGTGGTGACGCTACTTCAGATGGTGACTCCACATTACAGGCCACGCAAAGAAACAGAACAAACAAAAATATGATTTTCTTAAACACAAGCATCTCCAGAACATTTCGAGCGAGACAGATGAAGACCATGAGTTTATCATCTGCTGATGGAATCTGACGATCTTTACCAAAACAATGCGATGGACAATATCTACACGCCCAGTGAGCTAAACCATGAAGCCCGCTTGCACCTGGAAGCCGGTTTCGGTCGCATCTGGATCGAAGGCGAAATCTCAAACATAAGTCGGCCACATTCCGGACATTTATATTTCTCGCTCAAAGACGACAAAGCTCAAATCAATTGCGCCCTGTTCCGCTCTAACACTTTTGGAATGGGTTTCAAACCGGAAAACGGCATGCTGGTGCGGGCACGCGGGCGTGTCAGCCTGTATGAAGCCCGTGGTAATTATCAGTTGATTGCAGATTCACTGGTACGCTCCGGTGAGGGTCTTTTAAGGGCAAAGTTTGAGTTACTAAAAAACAGCCTGGCTAGCGAAGGCTTGTTTGAAGAGTCACAAAAAAAGGCCCTGCCCGCCTTTCCGCTACGTATTGCTGTCGTCACCTCCCCGACCGGCGCCGCACTGCGGGACATATTAAACGTATTGCAACGCC
>CBDTVF010000495.1:0-2321 GCA_965363775.1 uncultured Gammaproteobacteria bacterium | reverse complement strand
ATTTATAGAGAATGCCCGGTTAAGATCTGGGGCCTTACATCACGTCAGCGCATTGAGCGTGTGTTAAAAGCCGATGGTAAAAATAAGATGGTGAATGACCTCAGCGCTCTTCACGACGACGACTCTGTTTTGATCCTGCGCGCCGACCACCTGTTCGACGACCGCCTGGTCAATTATCTGGCCGAAACGCCAAACATTGTCCTGCAAGTTAACGGGAAGCCGAAAGAGATAGCTGTTGCAGCTCATGTTCCTGCCAGCATAGCACATCAAGCCCTGGATGTCATCGAAGAAACCGCAATGGCTGAATCGCTGCCGGGCGTGAAGATCCAGACCCTGGGAACCTTGTCCATCTCCTTTCAAGAAAGGATACGCAAGTTTGAGCCTCCTTTTGTGCTATACATTTCAGCTGAAAAAAGCCGGGATTTGGAACGGCGACTTTTCGACTGGTCCTATAAAGGCGTCACCGATTTGATAACAAAGTGGGCCTGGCCGATTCCGGCCCGATGGGTGGTTGGACAATGTGTTCGCTTTGGAATCCGGCCGAACCATGTCACCTTGACAGGCTTGTTACTGGTAATACTCGCTGGTGTGTTGTTCGCCCACGGTCATTATGGCTGGGGTCTGCTCGCAGGATGGTTGATGACCTTTTTGGACACCGTGGATGGAAAATTGGCGCGAGTAACCGTAACATCCAGCCGGTTTGGCCACTATTTTGACCACATTATTGACATTATCCACCCGCCGATTTGGTATATCTTGTGGGGCCTTGGCTTAAAAATGTCCCATCCGGAGAGTTTAGAGTTTTCGTTGAGTGCCGTCTTATGGTTCATCGTGATCGGGTATGTTGTGGGTCGTTTTACCGAAGTTGTATTCCAGCGGTGTCTGGGAAGATTCGGGATTTTCTGCTGGCGCCCGATGGATTCGTATTTTAGGTTGATTACAGCCAGGCGCAACCCGAACATGATTTTGTTAACCTTATGCTTCTTCGTGGGCCGCCCCGACCTCGGGCTTTTGGCGGTTGCTTTCTGGACGGTATGGACCAGCCTTTTCCTTCTCTTACGGCTGGCGTGGGCCGGCTACGTGCGGATCATTCAGGGACCATTAAGGTCCTGGTTTATGGATGTCAACCCATCTTTGCATGACAAATCCCTTGCGATACGGTTGTTTACACACTATACTAGAACTTAGGGGTTTCGCCCCAATTGGAATAATGGAGTAACTTTGAGAGACGCAGGGGAAGATACCAGTCAAATATCACTTTCAACAGGTGAAGACCTGTCGCACGGGTCTTTCAATTTTTCACCGGATAAAATGTTGCGCGTGGGTGTTGTAAGCAACCCTAAAAGTGGTGGAAATCAAAAAGGTTTAGGGGCGGTTCGAAATATATTAAACCGTCATCCGAATTCCCTGCATCGCGAGGCGCAAACCCTGGCGGATACTGTAGCGGTCCTGGAAGAATTTGAACGTAATGAGATAGACCTGATGGTGATCAACGGTGGGGACGGAACCATTCAAACCGTTCTCACCGCCATATTTTTCTGCAAACCGTTCAGACGCATGCCGCTTTTGGCGCTTTTGTGTGCAGGTACAGACAGTATCATTGCCAGAGATGTAGGGATCAAGGGTTCCCGTGATCGTGGTTTGAGTAAATTGTTGAATTGGGTGAATACCGGAGAGGGTAAATGGGGTATTGTCCGGCGACCGATCATGAAAGTAGAGATATCATCTCATCAGCACCCGCTGTACGGAATGATTTTTGGAGCAGCAGTTATTTACCAGGCAATTGAGTTCTGTCGCCGAAATATTCATACCAAGGGATTGCATGGTGAACTGGCTCCAGGGTTGACACTGGCAAAATATGTGCTGGGCGTTGTTCGGAAAGATAGTAAGTATCGGCGCACAGCACCTATGACCATCCGTCTGGATAAGCGATCATGCCTGAAGGATGATTTTTTGTTGGTGTTGATCACTACTGTTGAACGTCTGTTTCTCGGGTTGCGCCCCTTCTGGGGCATAGAGAATGCGCCATTGCATGTCACCTTAATCCATGCCCGGCCTGAACATCTAATAAATGTTCTATCGTTATTGGCATGTGGTAAGGCCTCCCGCTATCGGATACCGGAAAACGGTTATTTCAGCTATAATGCCGGTGAAGTGCGGTTGCGAGTCACCGGTGGATTTACACTGGATGGAGAACTTCATCTGCCTGCATCATCGAACGAGGATATAATCATAACCGATGGTGGACAGGCATCATTTCTAAGATTGTAATCATGGAAACCTCACGTCAGATCATCCCATTCATCCGTCAGCATGCATCC
>CBDTVF010000494.1:0-2325 GCA_965363775.1 uncultured Gammaproteobacteria bacterium | reverse complement strand
TCATGGTGGTCAATGACCTGCTGCAAGCCCTTGCGCAGTTTCTCCCCTTGCCTGTCTAGCGTCTCAATAACCGGGTTTTGCTGATAATACTGCATGGTTGCGATTGCCGCAGCCAGAGCATGGGTTTCGGCGCCATGAGTTGTAGACAGCAGAAAGACACGCTCCTGTTCCGATTTAATTCCGCCGCGTTCCATGTACTTCCGCTTGCCACAGAGCGCCGAAACAGCAAAGCCGTTGGCCAGTGCCTTGCCGAACGTTGACAAGTCCGGAACTATATCAAAGTACTTCTGCCCGCCTCCGTTATGCCAGCGAAAGCCGGTAATCATCTCGTCCAGTACAAACAAGGCACCATTCTGTCGGCACAATGCCTGAACCTGATGCAGGAATCCGTCCTTGGGATCGTCGTATTTGGCCGGTTCGAGAATGACGCAAGCTATTTCGTCAGGATAAAGATTGAACAAGTGCGTCAGGCTGGCAATATCATTGTAGCGAAAGGTCAGTGACAGTTGCTTCGTGGACTCCGGGATTCCAGCATCGATTGCAGTAGTACCTATAAACCAGTCATTGGTTGCAAAAAAAGGATGATCGACACATATAGCAACTTTGTCTCTACCTGTGTGAGCACGTGCCAGTTTTAATGCGGCAGTGGTAGCGGAAGAGCCATCCTTTACAAATTTCACCATATCGGCGCCATCAACCATCGATAGTAATTGCTCAGCACAATGCAGTTCGATTGGCGCTGGTCGGCTAAAGTTTACGCCCTTGATCATTTCCTCACGGACAGCATTGAGTACTGGCTCAAACGCATGACCCAGGGTTACAGCGCGGCATCCCATACCATATTCGATATATTCATTGCCATCCAAATCCCAGACATGACAGCCTTTACCTCTGGCGATAAATCCAGGGGACAGGTATGGAAACTGATCATCCCCCTTGCCGTAGGTGTGGCAGCCGCCAGGGATAATACGGTGGATTCGCTCCTGCATTCTTCGGGATTTATCCAAAATCATGTCGTCTCCCCTGGCTGCACTAATTACTGTTTACGCTGCAAATGTTCAGCAAGTGTAGCTTCATAAGCTTTTATCTGATCAATGCTAAATTCGCGCATATTGCCCTGCCGGTTCTCAAAATAATATTTATACCAGACTACCGTTTGCCTGAGTGTCTGGTGTACATTCCAACCCGGTTTCCAGTTCAGTTGCCAGATTGCCTTATCGATTGACAGGCGCAGAATATTGGCCTCGCGCGGCGCATTCGGATCACAAACATTCTCCCAGCTACCGTGTCCCCATTCGTTGAGAAACAGCTCAACGATGTCCTTCACCGGCAGTTCATTGCCTGGCACCGGTCCGATATTCCAACCACTACAAAAGGATAAATCGTCAGAGTCAAGTAAACGTGCTGTCAGTGTCAGATAACCACTCAGTGCAGCGAGCACATGCTGCCAGGGACGGATTGCCTGGGGGTTGCGAATTTGCACAGGCTTTTCAGCAGACATGGCCTTAATGATGTCGACAATCAGCGCATCGCGAGTCCAGTCCCCGCCACCAATCACATTACCGGCACGAGCACTGGCCAATTTGATGCCATGTTCGTGGTAGCGTTCGGGTGGAAAATAGGAGTGACGATAGTATCGCACTACGAGCTCAGCCGCACCTTTACTGCCACCATAAGGGTCATGGTCACCAAAAGCATCGGTTTCCTTATAACCCCATACCTGCTCAATATTTTCATAGCATTTGTCGCTGGTCACCACCAGCACTACGCAGGGTTTATTCAGTTTGCGTACGCCGTCGAGAATGCTTGCAACTCCGATGACATTAACTTCAAAGGTTTCGCGCGGATTTTCATAGCCTTCGCGCACCACGGACTGCGCAGCAAGATGCAATACCACGTCCGGATCGGCTTTGATTAACGCCGAATGTAATTTAACCTCGTCCCGGATGTCTCCGATATGATGGTCGTGGAGCACATCAGCAACCGAAGATACCCCAAAATTATTCGGCTCGGTTGGTGGTTGCAGCGCATAACCATTGATACGGGCACCCAGATGATGTAACCACAGGCACAGCCAGGATCCCTTAAACCCGGTATGACCGGTGACAAAAACTGATTTTCCTGCAAGGGACTCTAAACCCGTTATGGACATGGCAATTCTTCCCGATGATTTCTGGACAGATAAATACGGTAACCAGTGCTATATTGACTACTAAGCGATGAATTGTTGCGAGACATCAAAGCGTGAGCACCTGTGAGTTCGATCCGATCTCAGCAATCATCTGCTCGATTTCGAACTGGTAAAAAGGATTTGTAATAATAATC
>CBDTVF010000493.1:0-2327 GCA_965363775.1 uncultured Gammaproteobacteria bacterium | reverse complement strand
ATTTCCTTCAACAATTCCCTTGCAATGATCATACGCTGAATTTCACTGGTTCCCTCGTAAATAGAAGTAACACGGACATCCCGCGCATACCTCTCCAGCGGATATTCTGCTGTGTAACCCACGCCACCCATTAACTGAAGTGCCGTATAACAATGCCTGTTGGCGGCTTCCGTCGCATATACTTTGGCCATCGCTGCCTGCTTCATGAATGGCAGCCCCTGCTCCTTGAGAAAAGCCGCATTCATCAACAACAGGCGTGCAGCCTCCAGTTCAGTATAAGCATCGGCAAGCATCCATTGAATACCCTGAAATTTACTGATTATCTGGTTGAATTGTTTTCTCTCAGCCGTGTAAAGACGGGCAAAATCCATGGCCTCAAGTGCCACACCAAGCGCCAGGGAGCCGATGCCAATTCGTCCGCCGGCCAGTTCCTTTACTGCAACACGATAACCATCATTCAATTTACCCAGCAATGCACTTGCCGGGATACTACAATCTTCGAGAATCACGCAATTGGTGATAGAAGCATGCTGGCCCATCTTGTTTTCAGCCGGGCCGATACTCAAACCGGGTGTACCGGCTTCGATCAGGAAGCAGGATATGCCCTTACCCTTGGACAAACCCGGGTCGGTGACCGCCCAGACAACATAGACGCCGGCGTATTCGGCACTCGTAATCCACATTTTGGTGCCATTCAGAACCCAGTTTTCGCCAACCCGCACAGCCCTGGTCTTAATGCCAGCCGGATCCGAACCTGCACCCACTTCTGACAGACAAAAAGCCGCCGCCGGATACTCACCGGAACAGAGTTTTGGCAGGTAGCGTGCTTTTTGTTCTTCACTGCCAATGGCCTGGATGACTTCACCCACCATATTGGTCACTGACATGGTCACGGCCGTGGATGCGCAAGCGCGGGCAATCTCCGTAACCGCAACACTGAATGCCACCGCACCAGCTTCAGTACCGCCGTAGTCAGCGCTGGTGTTCATTCCCATAAAGCCAAGTTCAGCCAACTTTAACAAGTTGCTCAAAAAAGTCACCTGGTCATTGCCCTTGTCCAGTTCCGCGGCGACTGGCGCAAGCTCGCTGCCGGCAAACTTTCTTGCCATATCCTGGATCATGGATTGTTCTTCGGTCAGTAATAAATTCACACAATGTTCCTTCGCCGGATCGACATTTTTCTTCTAGTGTCCAAGATACACTCAAAACAGAAAGAAACACAGGACGGAAAACCTCTAAATAACTCACTATTTATTTCATGTATTTCTCACAAAAGAAGATATATGGTATGAATATCGAAATTTATTCACTAGAATTGACATATGGCAACCATCGCATGTCACTATGTAAAAGCAGCACTGGTCGGTTCGATCCGGCATGGATGTGACGCAGATGAACTGCTGGTCAAGTCGGGAATCAACCCCAGGCTGTTTGCCTCACCTACAGGCAGGGTCAGTGATAGCCAGATGACACGTCTGGTTCAACGCATCTGGTGGGTGATGGCTGATGAGTTCATGGGTTTTACCCGCAGCCCCTGCAAACAGGGTCTGTTCGCATTGGTCGTGGAGTCCGTCAGCCGCTGTGAAAATTTGCGGGAAGTGTTTGATCTGGGAAGCCGACTCTACAACCTGGTAAGCGATGATATTCATACGGAGTTGCTGGAGACAGAAAAACATAGCCTGCTCTCTATCAGGTTTGCAGAACCGGAGCTGGATCCGGATCACTTCTACCAGGAGTTCTGGATGGTGATCTGGCATCGTTTTTCCAGCTGGCTGATCGGTAGAAAAATTTCCCTGCTCTATACCCGGTTGGCTTACGAAAAGCCACCGCATGCCGTAGAGCTAAACCACTTGTTCCCGGGCCCCAAATCCTACTCCCATCAGGAAAATCAGCTTGCCTTTGACACTCAATACCTGAACCTGCCCCCAATACGAAACCAGGCTGAAATAACGAATTTCCTTAAACATTCCCCGGCTGGCCTGATGACCATTCCAGGTGATGATCGCAGCCTGAGAAACAGGATTACCAATTTGGTCCTCACTCAGAGCAAAACCGTACTGTCTCTTCCGATGATCGACGAAATCGCCAGCCAGCTTCATGTCACCCCACAAACCCTGCATCGAAGTCTGAAACGCGAAGGAACCAGCTATCAGCGCATCAAGGACAGTATCCGGCGGGACATTGCAGTAACCCGCCTGGTGAAAGACCGCATGCCGGTGAATCAAGTCGCAGAAATTGTCGGATTTTCAGAAGCTCGCTCGTTCACAAGAGCGTTCAAAAACTGGACCGGTCTATCCCCAAGGGAATATTGCAAATACGTGTAGGGT